>NZ_JBHWUI010000070.1:0-41364 GCF_042737525.1 Kitasatospora sp. NPDC059973
ATGACGACGGCCTTGGCGCCCGTGTTCTGGAAGACCTGGACGTTGGCGACCAGCTTGGTGACGTCGTTCTGCGAGTTGCTCACCGGCAGGGTGTTCAGGCCCTGGGCGGAGGCGTCCTGCTTGACGTACTGCGCGTAGGAGTTCCAGAAGTCGGAGTCCGCACGCGGCAGGTCGACGCCGATCGCCGGCTTGCCGCCGGCGGAGGAGTCCGAGGCGCTACCGCGGTTGCAGGCAGTGGCGAACCCCGCCAGGACGACGACGGCGGCGAGCGTGGCCGCGGTTCCGGAGGAGCGGAACTTCATGGTGCAGATCTCCTTGGCTGGGATTGGCCGGGTCCTCCACGGCGGTGAGGGGAACCGGCGCGGCGGGAGGGGTGCGAAGCCCGTCCCGGTGAGGCGAGGCGGGAGGGGAAGCCGGCCGCCTTCTCCGGCCCTGGTCCGGGAGGGGAGCCGGTTCCTGGTCGCGGCGATCGGGGCGGCAGACGACACCGGAGCGCGCGTCCCGTAGTCATGGGATGCCTTGCGATACGGAGGACCTTATGAGCCTGACAGCTGACTGACAAGAGGAAACCTCGGATGATTCACAACCGTGACATCCGAGTTTCCCGGATGTGTCACGACGTACCATCATATCGGCTCTGAGCTGCGAGGTTTGGGAGCTTCTGACGGAGCCTCACCCGGTGTCGCCAGGAAGACATCGGAGGACTTCTTGCGATATGCGAGGTCGCTCCGTATCGTCTGGGCATCACTGATTCATCCGATGTATCGGCCCATGGAGAGCCACGGCCTCCGGAGTGACCTGGGAGAGACAGCATGAGGTTCCTGCGGATCGGGCCGGCGGGGAAAGAGGTTCCGGCGGTCCTGGGCGAGGACGGGCGGGTGTTCGCGCTCTCGGCCCTGACCGGTGACATCGACGGGGCGTTCCTCGCCTCGGGCGGGATCGACCGCGCCCGGGCGGCCCTGGCCGCCGGGGAGCTGACGCCCCTCGACCCGGCCGGCCTGCGGACCGGCGCCCCCGTCGCCCGCCCCGGCAAGGTCGTCTGCATCGGCCTCAACTACCGCGATCACGCGGAGGAGACCGGGGCGGCCGTCCCGGACCGTCCGGTGGTCTTCCTGAAGGACGCCTCCACCGTGGTCGGCCCCTACGACCGGGTGCTGATCCCCCGGGGCTCGACCAGGACCGACTGGGAGGTCGAACTCGCGGTCGTCATCGGGCGGGAGGCCCGTTACCTGGCGAGCCCGGAAGACGTGGCGGACCACATCGCCGGTTACGCGATCAGCAACGACGTCTCCGAGCGGGAGTTCCAACTCGACTACTCCGCCCAGTGGGACCTCGGGAAGTCCTGCGAGACGTTCAATCCACTGGGTCCGTGGCTGGTCACCCCGGACGAGGTCGGCGACGTGCGGGCGCTCGGCCTGCGCCTGGCCGTCAACGGCGAGGTGCGGCAGGACGGCGACACCAAGGACATGGTCTTCGACGTGCCCTACCTGGTCTGGTACCTGAGCCAGTACATGGTCCTGCGGCCCGGCGACGTCATCAACACCGGCACCCCGGCCGGCGTCGCGCTGGGCCTGCCCGGCACTCCCTACCTGCGCGCCGGCGACACGGTCGAACTCGGCATCGACGGCCTCGGCACGCAGCGCCAGACCTTCTCCCACGCGTGAAAGGCACCGAGTTGTCCGCAACCACAGCGCGGATCACCGCCGTCGACACCTACGACATCCGCTTCCCCACCTCGCGGGAACTCGACGGGTCCGACGCCATGAATCCCGACCCCGACTACTCCGCCGCCTACGTCGTCCTGCGCACCGGCGCGGACGGCCACGAGGGCCACGGCTTCGCCTTCACCATCGGGCGCGGCAACGACGTCCAGGTCGCCGCGATCGACGCGCTGCGCGAACACGTCGTCGGACGCCCCGTCACCGGGCTGTGCGCGGACCCCGGCTCGCTGTACCGCGACCTGATCGGTGACAGCCAACTGCGCTGGCTCGGCCCCGAGAAGGGCGTGATGCACATGGCCGTCGGCGCCGTCGTCAACGCCGTGTGGGACCTCGCCGCCAAGCGCGAGGGCAAGCCGCTGTGGCAGCTGCTGGCCGACGCGGACCCGGCGTGGCTGGTCTCTCAGATCGACTTCCGCTACCTCACGGACGCGCTGACTCCCGACGAGGCGCTGGAACTCCTGCGCAACGGCAAGCGCGGCGCACCGGCGCGGGCCACCGAGCTGCTGCGCCGCGGCTACCCCGCCTACACCACCTCGCCCGGCTGGCTCGGCTACAGCGACGAGAAGCTCACCCGCCTCGCCAAGCAGGCGGTCGCCGACGGCTTCACCCAGATCAAACTGAAGGTCGGCGCCGACCTGGCGGACGACACCCGCCGCTGCCGCGCCGCCCGCGAGGCGGTCGGGCCGGACATCCGGATGGCGATCGACGCCAACCAGCGCTGGAACGTCGACGAGGCGATCGAATGGACCAACGCCCTGGGCGAGTTCGACCCGTACTGGATCGAGGAACCCACCAGTCCGGACGACGTGCTCGGCCACGCCGCCATCCGGCGGGGGGTCCACCCGATCAAGGTCGCCACCGGTGAGCACGTGCAGAACCGGATCATCTTCAAGCAGCTGCTCCAGTCCGGCGCCATCGACGTCCTCCAGCTGGACTCCGCCCGGGTGGCCGGCGTCAACGAGAACCTCGCCATCCTGCTGCTCGCCGCCAAGTTCGGGGTCCCGGTCTGCCCGCACGCCGGCGGCGTCGGACTGTGCGAACTCGTCCAGCACCTGTCGATGTTCGACTACGTCGCGCTGTCCGGCACGGACGAGGACCGTGTCATCGAGTTCGTCGACCACCTCCACCAGCACTTCCTCGATCCGGTGGTGATCGAGAACGGTCGCTACCGGGCCCCCACCACGCCCGGGTTCTCCGCGACGATGCACCGGGCCACCATCGACACCTACACCTACCCGGGCGGCGCGTTCTGGGCCGCGGAACCGTCGGAGCCGGCGGCGCAGGGGGGCCGGGCATGACCTCCGACCTCGACGGGCTCACCGCCCTGGTCACCGGCGGAGCCTCCGGCATCGGCCTGGCCACCGCCCGACTGCTCGGCGAGCGCGGAGCGGACGTCGCCGTCCTGGACCTCGACCCGACCGACGCCCGCCCCCCGCTGCGCGGCTTCACCGCCGACGTCGCTGACGACCGCTCGGTGCGCTCGGCCGTCCAGGCGGCGGCCCGGGCGCTCGGCGGGATCGACATCCTGGTCAACAACGCAGGCGTCGGCGCGGTCGGGACGCTGGAGGACAACCCCGACGAGCAGTGGCACCGCGTCCTGGACGTCAACGTGCTCGGCATCGTCCGCACCACCCGCGCCGCCCTGCCCCACCTGCGCCGCTCGGTGCACGCCTCCGTGGTCAACACCTGCTCCATCGCCGCCACCGCCGGCCTTCCGCGGCGCGCGCTCTACTCGGCGAGCAAGGGCGCCGTCCTCTCGCTCACCCTCGCGATGGCCGCCGACCACGTCCGCGAGGGCATCCGGGTCAACTGCGTCAACCCCGGTACCGTCGACACCCCGTGGGTCGCGCGACTGCTGGGCGCCGCCGACGACCCGGCCGCCGAACGCCTCGCGCTGAACGGCCGTCAGCCGACCGGGCGTCTGGTGGCCGCCGAGGAGGTGGCCGCCGCCATCGCCTACCTCGCCTCCCCGGCGGCCGCGAGCGTCACCGGCACGGCCCTGGCGGTCGACGGCGGCATGGCCGGCCTGCGGCTGCGACCGGAGCCCCGCCCGTGAAGCCGCGCCGCCGCCCCCTCGGCCGCACGCCGGTCCAGGTCACCGAGCTCGGCTTCGGCGCCGCCGGAATCGGCAACCTGTTCACCGCGGTCGGCGACGACCGCGCGGAACAGGCCGTCACCGCCGCCTGGGAGTGCGGCGTACGGTACTTCGACACCGCCCCGCACTACGGTCTGGGCCTGTCCGAGCGCCGGCTCGGCGCCGTGCTGCGCACCCTGCCCCGGGGCGAGTACACGCTGTCCACGAAGGTCGGCCGGCTGCTGGAGCCGACCCCCGCCGGTGGGGGCGACGACCTGGCCGACGGCTTCGCCGTCCCCGCCACCCACCGCCGCGTCTGGGACTTCAGCGCCGGCGGCGTGCGCCGTTCCATCGAGGACAGCCTCCGACGCCTCGGCCTGGACCGGATCGACGTCGCCTACCTGCACGACCCCGACGACCACGCCGAGCAGGCGCTCGCCGAGGCCTACCCCGAGCTGGAACGCCTGCGCGCCGAAGGCGTCCTCGGGGCGATCGGGGTCGGTATGAACCAGGCCGGGATGCTGGCCCGGTTCACCCGCGAGACGGACCTCGACGTCGTCCTGCTGGCCGGCCGCTACAGTCTGCTCGACCAGCGCGGACTGGCCGAACTGCTGCCGCTGGCCCACCGGCGCGGCGTCGGCGTCGTCGTCGGTGGCGTCTTCAACTCGGGCCTGCTCGCCGACCCGCGCCCCGGCGCGACCTTCGACTACACCGCGGCCCCCGCCGAGCTGCTCGCCCGCGCCACCGCGCTCAAGGCCGTCTGCGCGGAGCACGGCGTACCGCTGCGCGCCGCCGCCCTGCGGTTCCCGTTCGGGCACCCGGCCGTCGCGAGCGTGCTGGTCGGCACCCGCAGCGCCGAGGAGGTCCGGGACGCCGCCGCGCTGCTCGACCACCCGGTTCCGGCGGCGCTCTGGGCGGACCTCAAGGAGCGTGGTCTACTGCCGGCGGACGTCCCCACCCCGGCGCGGGAGAGCTGATGCGCATCGCCCTGTTCATCACCTGCTTCAACGACACCCTGTACCCCGGCACCGGCCGGGCCGTGCTGACCCTCCTCGAACGCCTCGGGCACACCGTCGAGTTCCCGCGGGACCAGACCTGCTGCGGGCAGCTGCACTTCAACACCGGCTACCGCCCCGAGGCCGTACCGCTGGTGGCCCGCTTCGCCCGGGCCTTCGCCGACTACGACGCCGTGGTCACCCCCTCCGCCTCCTGCGCCGGCATGGTCCGCGACCACCATCCCCTGCTGGCCCGGAAGTACGGGAACCCCGGCCTCCAGCGGCAGGTCGAGGACCTGGTACCCCGGGTGCACGAGTTCACCGAGCTGCTCATCGACGTCCTGGGCGTCACGGACGTCGGGGCCCGCTTCCCGCACCGGGTCGCCTACCACCCCACCTGTCACTCGCTGCGCGGCCTCCGGCTCGGGGACCGCCCCTCGCGCCTGCTGCGCGAGGTCGAGGGCCTCGACCTGGTCGACCTCCCCGCGGCCGACTCGTGCTGCGGCTTCGGCGGCACCTTCGCCGTCAAGAACGCCGACACCTCGGCCGCGATGCTCGCCGACAAGGGCGACGCGGTGCTCGACAGCGGGGCCGAGGTGCTGTGCGCCGCCGACAACTCCTGTCTGATGCACATCGGGGGCGGACTGTCCCGCCGGCGCGCCGCCGTGCGCACCATGCACCTGGCCGAGATCCTCGCCACCACCGAAGGAGCCGCGCCGTGAGCGACCACCGTGACCGCGGCGTCGTCTGGCTGGGCGCCCCCTCCTTCCCCGACGCCGCCCGCGGGGCGCTGAAGGACACCCAACTGCGCGCCAACCTCAGGCGCGCCACCGCCACCATCCGCGACAAGCGGCTCGCGGTCGCCTCCGAACTCGACGACTGGGAGCAGCTGCGGGACGCCGGCGCCGCGATCAAGAGGCGCACCTCGCGGCACCTGGACCGCTACCTGGTGCAGTTGGAGGCATCCGTCACCGTGGCGGGCGGCATCGTGCACTGGGCCGCCGACGCGGCCGAGGCCAACCGCATCGTCACCGAACTGGTGCTCGCGACCGGCGAGCGCGAGGTGGTGAAGGTGAAGTCGATGGCCACCCAGGAGATCGGGCTGAACGAACACCTGACCGAAGCCGGCATCACCGCCTACGAGACCGACCTGGCCGAGCTGATCGTCCAACTCGGCGACGACCGGCCCTCGCACATCCTCGTCCCCGCGATCCACCGGAACCGCACCGAGATCCGCGACCTGTTCGCCGCCGAGATGCGCCACTGGGGGCGGCCCGCTCCCGAGGGCCTGACCGACGAACCGGCGGACCTCGCGGAGGCGGCCCGCCGCCATCTGCGGAGCAGGTTCCTCACCGCCAAGGTGGCCGTCTCGGGGGCCAACTTCGCCGTCGCCGACACCGGTACGGTCGTCGTCGTGGAGTCCGAGGGCAACGGCCGGATGTGCCTGACCCTCCCCGAGACGCTGATCACCGTCATGGGCCTCGAAAAGGTCGTCCCCACCTGGTCCGACCTGGAGGTCTTCCTCCAGCTGCTGCCGCGCTCCTCCACCGGCGAGCGGATGAACCCCTACACCTCCACCTGGACCGGCACCACCGACGGCGACGGCCCGCGGACCTTCCACCTGGTCCTGCTCGACAACGGCCGCACCGACACCCTCGCCGACCGGGTCGGACGGCAGGCCTTGGCGTGCATCCGCTGCTCCGCCTGCCTCAACGTCTGCCCGGTCTTCGAGCGCACCGGCGGCCACGCCTACGGCTCCGTCTACCCGGGCCCGATCGGTGCCGTCCTCACCCCCTAGCTCGTCGGCGTCGAGAACGCCGCGAGCCTGCCGTTCGCCTCCACCCTCTGCGGGGCCTGCTACGACGCCTGCCCCGTGAAGATCGACATCCCGGAGGTGCTCGTCCACCTGCGGGCCGAGGTCGTCGAGAGCGGGACGGGCGGTGCGGAGGCGCCGGCCATGAGGGCGGCCGCCGCCGTCCTCGGCTCCCCACGACTGCTCGGCGCCGCCCAGAAGGCCGCCGCCCTCGGTGGCCGGGCCCTCGCCCGCCACGGCCGCATCGGCCGGCTGCCGGGCCCGCTGCGCGGCTGGTCCGACACCCGCGACACCCCCGTGCCCCCGGCCGAGTCCTTCCGGACCTGGTGGCGCAAGAACCGGGAAGGCGAACGATGAGCAGCCGTGAAACAGTCCTCGGCCGCATCCGGGCCGCCCTCGCCGACGTCCCCGCCGGCGAGGACCCGGACGACGTCCCGGTGCCCCGGGCCTACCGCCGCCGCCACACCGAACCGGGCGAGGACGTCGTCGCCCTGTTCGCCGAGCGGGTCGCCGACTACCGCGCCACCGTCACCCGCACCGACCGGGCGGGCCTGCCGGCCGCCATCGCCGCCGCCCTCACCGCCCGCGCCGCCGTCCGTCTGGCGCTGCCCGACGGCTTCCCCGTCGAGCTGCTGCCGCCCGGCGACTGGCAGTGGCACCCGGAACCGCTGGACGTTCCCGAGCTGGACGCCCTGGACGGCGCCGTCACCCTCGCCGCCGCCGGCATCGCCGTCACCGGGACCGTCGTCCTGGACACCGGCCCCGGCCAGGGCCGCCGTGCGCTCACCCTGGTCCCCGACTACCACCTGTGCGTCATCCGGGCCGGCCAGATCGCCGACGACGTCCCCGAGGCCCTCGCCCGCCTCGATCCGACGCTCCCGCTGACCTTCGTCTCGGGCCCGTCCGCCACCAGCGACATCGAACTCGACCGGGTCGAGGGCGTGCACGGCCCCCGCACCCTGCACGTCATCATCGTCGACCCCACCCGACCGGACCCGGAGCCGTCATGAGGATCGCCCTGCACACCCGCGTCCGCGAGGACCGGATCGAGGAGTACGAGGCCGCCCACCGCGCGGTGCCCGCCGAACTCACCGCCGCCATCCGCGCCGCCGGCGTCAACTCCTGGACCATCTGGCGCAGCGGCTGCGAGCTGTTCCACCTGCTCGAATGCGAGGACTACGCCCGGCTGCTCGGCGAACTGGAGCGCCTTCCGGTCAACGTCGCCTGGCAGGCGCGGATGGGCGAACTCCTCGACGTCGCGCACGACTACGGTGAGGGCGGTGCCGCGGCCGGGCTCCGGGCGGTGTGGGAGCTGTGACCGGCCCCGGGACCGTCGACGCGCACCACCACCTCTGGAACCTCGCGGCGAGGCCCCAGCCCTGGATCACCGGTGCGGCCCTCGCCCCGCTCGCCCGCTCCTTCCACGTCGAGGACCTGGCTCCGCGGGCCCGCGCCGCCGGTGTGAGCGCCACCGTCGTCGTCCAGACCGTCTGCGTCCCCGGGGAGACCTCCGAGCTGCTGGCCCTCGCCGCCGGCGGCGGCCTGGTCGCCGGCGTCGTCGGCTGGACCGACCTCACCGCCCCCGACGTCGCCGACGCGCTCGCCGCCCTGCGTGAACGACCAGGCGGCGACCGGCTGGTGGGCATCCGGCACCAGGTCCAGGAGGAGCCCGACCCGGGCTGGCTGCTGCGGCCCGACGTGCACCGCGGGCTACGCGCGGTCGCCGGGGCGGGCCTCGCCTACGACCTGGTCGTCAGGCCGCACCAGCTGCCCGCCGCCACCGCCGCGGCCGCCCGGATGCCCGGTCTGACGTTCGTCCTCGACCACCTGGGCAAGCCGCCGATCGCCACCGGGGCGCTCGAACCCTGGGCGGGGCACGTACGCCGTCTGGCCGCCCTGCCCAACACCGTGTGCAAGCTGTCCGGCCTGGTCACCGAGGCCGCGCCCGGCCGCTGGGGGAGCGAGCACCTCGGGCCGTACGCCGACACCGTCCTCGACGCCTTCGGCCCGCGGCGGCTGCTCTTCGGTTCCGACTGGCCGGTGTGCACCCTTCGGGCCGGCTACTCCGACGTCGTGCGGACCGCCGAGCAGCTCGTGGCCGGGCTGAGCCCGGGCGAGCGGGACGCGGTGTTCCGGCGCAACGCGGTCCTGGTCTACGGCCTCGACGTACCCGTTCCGGGCGTCACCGCCACCTGAACCGGGGCCCGCGCCGCCGCCCGTGACACCGGCCGCCCGTGACACCGGCCGCAGGTGCCACCCTGCCGCGGCCGACGGACCCCGGGCCGGGAGGGGCGGGGTGACTATGCTGTGACGATCAGGACCAGGGAGGCAACACCGTGCCCGTCACCGACGAGGCGATCGAGAAGATCAAGGCCATGATCGTCAGCGGTGAGCTGCGGCCGGGCGCGCGGCTGCCCAAGGAGGCCGACCTCGCCGAGCGGCTCGGCCTGTCACGCAACTCCCTACGCGAGGCGGTCAAGGCGCTCTCGCTGATCAGGGTGCTGGACGTGCGCCAGGGCGACGGCACATACGTGACCAGCCTTGAGCCGCACCTGCTGCTGGACGCGCTCGGCTTCGTCCTCGACTTCCACCAGGACGACACGGTGCTGGACTTCCTGGAGGTCCGCCGCATCCTGGAGCCCGCCGCCGCGGCCATGGCCGCCCGAGTGATGTCCGAGCAGGACATCACCGCCCTGGGCGAGGTGCTGGAAGGCCTGCGCGACGACTCGGCGCTGGAGGAGCTGATCGACAACGACGTCGAGTTCCACCGCCGGATCGCGGCAGGCTCGGGCAACTCCGTGCTCTGCTCGCTCATCGACGGGCTGTCCGGCCCGACCGCGCGGGCCCGGACCTGGCGCGGCCTCACCGAGGAGGGCGCCGTCGCCCGGACCCGCGAGCAGCACCGCGCCATCTTCGACGCCATCGCCGGCCGTCGCCCCGACGTCGCGCACGCCTGGGCCACGATCCACGTGGCCGGCGTCGAGCAGTGGCTACGCAACATCCTCGGCGCCCCCGGGTCCGCACTCGGCTGACGGGCCGCCGATCCGCCCGGCCGCCGATCCCCCTGTCCGCCGATCCGCCGGCCACCCCACGCGGGCCCGTGCGACAGGCGTGTCCGTCCTGCGAACAGAGCCGTCCACCACGGGCCTGTCACGGCTGCCGGCGAGTGCCTGGCGTCGTTCCCCGGTGGTGAACGGATCGCCCTTGCGCGGTTGCCGGCCCGTACGGTCCTCGCCGCAGACTCCGGGGTGGAGGACCTACTGGTCGAGCACCTCACGGCCGAGCACCGGGCGCCGCACCACCGGATCGGCGACGAGCGAGTCCACGTCCTCCTGCACCCCCTCAAGCCGGAGGAGGCCGCCGTCGCCACGTGACGGGTCCCGCTGGTGCGGCACCGGGGGGAGGTAGGACGGGGCGCCCGTCCCGTCCTGCTGGAGCGAGACCGTCCGCGTAGGCGCGGGGATCGAGATGCCTTCCGTCCGGTACCGCTGGTGGAGGCGCTTGATGAACTCGTGCTTGATCCGGTACTGGTCGCTGAACTCGCCGACACCCAGGATCACCGTGAAGTTGATCCTTGAGTCCGCGAAGGTGTGGAAGCGGACGGCGGCCTCGTGGTCGGGCACGCCGCCGCTGATGTCAGCCATCACACTGTCGACGACGTCGAGGGTGACTCTCTCCACGTGCTCCAGGTCGCTGTCGTATCCGACCCCGACCTGGACCAGGATCGACAGCTTCTGCTCGGGCTGCGAGTAGTTCGTCATGTTCGTCCGCGCCAGGCGGCCGTTGGGGATGATCACCAGGTTGTTCGACAGGTTGCGCACCACGCTGTTGCGCCAGTTGATGTCGACGACGTACCCCTCCTCCCCGCTGGTGAGCCGGATGTAGTCACCCGGCTGGACCGTCTTGGAAGCGAGGATGTGCACACCCGCGAAGAGGTTGGCGAGGGTGTCCTGCAACGCCAGCGCGACCGCGAGACCGCCCACGCCGAGGGCGGTGACCAGCGGGGCGATGGACACCCCGAGGGTCTCCAGGGCCACGAGGACGCCCATCGACAGCACCACGATCCGGGTGATGTTGACGAAGATGGACGCGGATGCCGCGACACCCGTTCGAGAGGCGGCCACGGACTGCACCAGCCCGGCCACCACCCGGGCCGCGCTGAGCGTCGCGATGACGATGAACACGGCCATCAGCGACTGATCGACCAGTCCCCCAGTCCGCGCGGTGAGCGGAAGCGCCGAAGCGGCCACCGCGACCCCGGCGAGCACGGCTGCCCAGGGAACGATGGTGCGCAGCGCGTCGACGATGACGTCGTCACCGCTCCATTTGGTCCTGGTCGCGTGTTTGCCCAGCCATTTCATCAGGGCCCGCAGCAGGAGACCGGCCGTGCAGCCGGAGGCCAGCGTGATGCCGGCCACCACCCAGTCGTGCAGGACCAGGTCCCGGGTCACCGCGCCGCTTCCACTGCGTGGGGAGGGAGGGAACGGGCCGTCGCCGGCCGCTGTATGTGTTGTGTCGTCACCCTGTTGCCTGTCAGATCGTTCTGTTCATAGCCACGTCGGAGCGGATGTACGCATTCCGAACGGACTGCCATCCTGCCCCATGGGCAGGCCGCAGCTACGAGCAGCCCGACGTGCAGCCGGTCGACCGCGCCCTGCCCGCCCGACGAACGGCCGACGATCACCAGAACCGAGCGCCGGTCGGGCCCGGGGGCTCCCCCTTGCCATGGGAAACGGTCGGCGGAAGGTCGCTACGCCGGCGCCAGCTCGAGCGCTCGGCCCGCCGGGGACGACCCGCCCGCCGCTCCGCGGCGGTGCTGAGACCCGGGGCGTGCGTGCCGGTGTGCGGCCGCCGCCGCGGGGCCATCCCCGCAGGCGCGGCGAGCAGGAGGCTGCTGTGGTCAGTTCGCGTCCTCGGCAAGCACCAGGACCAACTCCTCCCGTTTGACGTCGACCTCCCGAGCCGCACGTCCGAGAGTCCGAGCCGGGGAAGGGGCGCCACCGATGGAGAGGTTCACCCGCAGCAGTTCCTCCACGCCCGCGCCGACCAGGTCGCGGCGGGCCCGCAGCAAGCTGTTGATCGCACGCTCCACGGTGTTGCGCTTCGTCGTCACAGGTGGGAGACCAGCATCCATACGGCAATGGCGAGGAACGCGATCCCGACCACACGCTGCATCAGGTAACCCCTGGGCGTGGGCTCACCGGCATCAGGGTCCTTCACCCACCCCCGCTGGAGCCGCCGGTTCATCCCCCACAGGAGCTGTGGCCGCAGTACCTGAAGAAGCCCCATCGCGAACACCGCGCACGCCACCATGATGAACATCCGTCCTCCTCGTCTGGCCACCGCGGGCGTTCCTCTCACCTGACACCCGCTCATCCAGCGGCTGCCCTCACAGCCTCGCCTGAACCAGGGTCTGCAACCCGCGGTGCGCCACCACCCGGCTGTCCGGCATCGCGGTGGGCGACCTCGGCGGCGACATCGGCTCCGGGCTCACACTGACCCCCGCCCCGCACCGACCTCGGACGGCACCACCGGCTGGCTCCTCCCTCGGTCCCCTACCAGACGGCCGACCAGGGCAACCGCGTCCCCGGTCGACCGCCTCCGCCGGCGGGCTCGTCCCGCTCCGTGGTCACGTCGTCCCCCCTGCCCCCGTGACCGACCCGGTGGCCGGCGACGTGGAGCCTGGCCGATACACGGTTCCGCCGAGGCTTCAGCGAAGGAATATCGCACGCCCGAAATGACGCTCCCCGCCAATCGGAGCCGACACCTCGACCACCGCCAAGCCCCGCGCCTACGCCACCGACCTTACCCACTCCCAGCTGATCGCCGTCTCCGCCGCCTCCAACCGCAGCAAGGGCAACAAGTTTCGACCGCCGCTCTACTGCGGGACGGCCGTCCACATGCCCTGGACCTGAGCGAACCGTTTGCGGGCGAGAACTTGACCGGCCGTCTGAGCGGCGTATCAACCGTCGGTTCAGCGCTCTCAGCAGGCCGACGCCAACCGCACAGGACGGCCCCGGCTCCTCTTGATTGACCGTCTCCCAGGCCTACCTTCCGGTGCCAAGGACCGCCGAGACGGCCCGGGTCAGCACCAGCCAGGTGCCCCGCAGCCCCCGCCCGGGCACAGTGAGTGGCAGGAACGCTCGGCCATGTTCCCGTTCGCTCGCCCATGGTCTCTGCCCCGCCGGACTTCGTGGAAAGGGGTCAGTCGTCCGCGGATGACTGACCCCTCTCGTCCCGGGCGGTTCGCGTGAGTTGCCGCGGAGCAGCTTTCCTCACGGCCACGCGAGTGCCGGTGCGACGACGTACGGACGCGGCCATCCACTCCGGTTCGCGATACATCGGAGCCGCGAGGCCACGCAGGCCGCCTGTTGGCCCTCGGACGCACGGGTAGCCTGCTCAGCACCCGGGGTACTGACCGGCCGAGGAAGTGGATCAGCTGGTGACCGCTGCGGCGGAGAGCGCGGAGATGTCGCCATTGCCGTCCAGCAGGCTGGCGCCGGTCCAGGAGCCGTCGCGGTTGCGCTGGTTGTCGTACACGTTGCCGCTGACGACGGTCTGGACGTGCAGGGTCCCGTCGGCGAGGCCGGCGGCGGAGACGGCGGCGATGTGCCCGTTCTGGTCGAGGGTGTTGGCGCCGGTCCAAGTGCCGTCGGTGTTGCGCTGGTTGTCGTACACGTTGCCGCTGACGAGGGTCTGGACGTGGAGGGTCCCGTCGGGGAGGCCGGCGGCCGAGACGGCGGCGATGTGGCCGTTGCCGTCGAGGAGGTTGGCGCCGGTCCAAGTGCCGTCGCGGTTGCGCTGGTTGTCGAAGACCTTGCCGTCAGCGATGGTCTGGACGTGCAGGGTCCCGTCGCTGAGGCGCGCGGAGGAGACGGCCGAGATGCTGCCGCTGCCGTCCACCAGATTGGCGCCGGTCCAGCTCCCATCGGAATTGCGCTGGTTGTCGAAGACCTTGCCGTCAGCGACGGTCTGGACGTGCAACGTCCCGTCGGTCAGCCCGACGGAGGAGACGGCCGAGATGCCGCCGCTGCCATCCACCAGGTTCGCGCCCGTCCACGAGCCGTCGCGGTTGCGCTGATTGTCGAAGACCTTGCCGCCGGCCAGGGTCTGGACATGGAACGTACCGTCGGTGAGCGCCGCGGTGGCGACCTGGGTGATACCGCCGTTGCCGTCCAGCAGTGCCACCCCGTCCCAGGAACCGTCCGAGTTCCGCTGATTGTCGTAAACGCTGCCGCCGGCCACCGTATCCACCCGCATCACGGTGGTGGGCTTCGGACCGCGGGAGACGCCGACGTCGAGGTAGTCGGCGTCGATGTTCATCGTCACACCGCCGTAGCTCTCCGACTTGTCGCCCCGGTACTGATGGATCCGCTGGTGGTTGGCCCAGAGCGAGGCGGGGACGACGGGATCGCTGGTGTCCGGGTTCTCGTTCCAGCGGGCGGTCCAGATCACGTCCGGCATGGTGTACCGGGCAGCGTTCCGCGCCAGGTCGGCGATGCCGGAGGAGGCGCTGGAGTAGACGCCGGAGAGGTAGCCGCGGGCGTGAAGCCGCTCGGTCCAGGCCGCGAGGTAGCTGAGCACGGCACCGCTGTAGCGGGAGGAGTCGTAGTTCTCCATGTCGTCGTAGAGCGTCGAGCCTGGGCCGAACCCGAGTGCGGCAGCCTGGGCGATCGCCTCGTCCGCGGAGGCCGCGCCCTGGGCGGCCGGATTGCTGATGCTCCAAGCCTGGACGCCCGCGTAGATCGGCATGAACCGCCAGCCGGCCGAGGCTTGGTGCTGGACCCACCCGGCCGTCAGGTTCGGCTGGGCGCAGCTCCGGGCGCCACCGATGTAGATCCCCACTGCCCGGTAGGGCGACGCGTTGATCCACGTGTCCATGGCGCCCGAACTCGGTGCGGCGCAGGTCTCGAACCCCTTGCCGACGAAGTCGGTGATGGTTCTCGGGAGGGCGGCCGGTGTGAGGGCGGGGGCGAGCGCCGGTGCGGCGGTGGGGCTCGTGGTCCGGCCCGAGGCGGCCGGGTGCAGGCCTGCTCGCCGCAGGATGTCCTGCATTCGGGCTGGGTCGGCGGCGTAGCCGGCGGTGACCCTGATGCCCGGCGCGGTCGCGGAGAGTTCGCGGGCCGACGGGTTGTCGGTGGTGCCCGTGGTGATGCCGGTATCGGCCTTCGGCTCGATCAGCAGCGCCTCCGTCCGGCCGGTGAGCCGACTCGGGCAGTCCTGGGCCGCCCCGGGCGTACCGAGGTAGACGGCGTGGCGGTCGAAGCGCACACAGGCGGACGGATTCTCCCGGAGGTCGACGACGGGCCAGTCGGCGGGCACCTGGAACCGGTGTCCCTGGTAGGTCACGGATGTCGTGGCTGGGCCGGCGGCCGCGGCGGCACCCGCCGCCGGGCCGGCCATCGCCGCGCAGACGCCGAAGACCGCGAGTGCCCTGACGGGGAGTTGGAGGGATCGGTTCAGCACAGTGGATTTCCCATCTGGTGGCGCAGGACGATCGGCCGGTCGGCCCGTGCCGGACCGGCCGATCGTCAGCGGGCGTGAGGTGTGGTCAGGATCCGAGGCCGGCGGCGGAGACGGCGGTGATGGCGCCGTTCTGGTCGAGGGTGTTGGCGCCGGTCCAGGAGCCGTCGGTGTTGCGCTGGTTGTCGTACACGTTGCCGCTGACGAGGGTCTGGACGTGGAGGGTCCCGTCGGGGAGGCCGGCGGCGGAGACGGCGGCGATGTGGCCGTTCTGGTCGAGGGTGTTGGCGCCGGTCCAAGTGCCGTCGGTGTTGCGCTGGTTGTCGTACACGTTGCCGCTGACGACGGTCTGGACGTGGAGGGTCCCGTCGGGGAGGCCGGCGGCGGAGACGGCGGCGATGTGGCCGTTGCCGTCGAGGAGGTTGGCGCCGGTCCAAGTGCCGTCGGGGTTGCGCTGGTTGTCGAAGACCTTGCCGTCAGCGATGGTCTGGACGTGCAGGGTCCCGTCGCTGAGGCGCGCGGAGGAGACGGCCGAGATGCTGCCGCTGCCGTCCACCAGGTTCGCGCCCGTCCACGAGCCGTCGCGGTTGCGCTGGTTGTCGAAGACCTTGCCGCCGGCCAGGGTCTGGACGTGCAGGGTCCCGTCGGTCAGCCCGACGGAGGAGACGGCCGAGATGCCGCCGCTGCCGTCCACCAGGTTCGCGCCCGTCCACGAGCCGTCGCGGTTGCGCTGGTTGTCGAAGACCTTGCCGCCGGCCAGGGTCTGGACATGGAACGTACCGTCGGTGAGCGCCGCGGTGGCGACCTGGGTGATACCGCCGTTGCCGTCCAGCAGTGCCACCCCGTCCCAGGAACCGTCCGAGTTCCGCTGATTGTCGTAAACGCTGCCGCCGGCCACCGTATCCACCCGCATGGTGCCGGTGCCGCCGGAGCCGGTGATCTTCTTGTACCGCAGCCCCACGTAGTTGCCCGCCGGGTGGCCGTCGATGGAGCCGCTGTAGACGTTGGCCTGCTCCAGCGAGGTGGGCACGCCCCGCCGGTGCTCGGCGTAGTACTTGAACGTCCCTGCGGACTTGTCGATCCAACCCGCGAACAGCACCGCGTGTCCGTCGCCATCGTCGTTGAGGGCGTCGCCCGGCAGGAGGGTGGACTTGTCGGTGACCTTGGTGGACACGTTCGGCAGGCTGCTCGTGGTCAGGCTGCTGGTGAGCTGCCAGGCCATCGAGATGAGCCCCGAGCAGTCCTCACGGTAGCGGCCGCCGGTGGCCTCGTCGGCCCACCAGCCGTAGGGCGGGGTGAGGCCGTTCGGACTGTACGGCACCCGCTGGTCGGCCCAGTCCTGAGCCCGGGCGATCGCCTGCTGCCGGGTCACCGGGCCGCCCGGCGCCGCCCAGCGGCCGATGGAGCCGGTTGAGGTGACCTGCTCACCGTAGGAGACGACCGTATCGGCGGCCGCCGGGGTGGCGGCGAGCAGGGACGCGCCGATCACGATCGACGCGACTCCCCCGACGGTGGAGCGGGAGAACGGACGGGCGAAGATGAGCTTGAGCATGGAGTGTCGGCTCCTCGGAGAATCGGGAAGCGCCTCTGGGGGCGCACACCGTGATCCTCCGAGAGCCCGATCACCGCCCGATCACCGCGCGATCACGCCCGCCGGTACAGTGGCCGCCAGGGCGCCGGGCACGGCCAGGACGGTGCTCGAACCGGCGCCCGCGACTGCCGCGCGCTCCCGGGCGAGCTCGCGGGCGAAGGCCCGGACCAGTTCGTGCGTCGTGTAGCGGCCGCGGCCACATTCCTCCGCCAGGGCCACCTCGGCGAGCCGGTTGAGCACCCGGTCGGCGTGGTTGTCGTCGGTGTCCAGCAGACGGGCGACCGCCGGTGCGGTGTAGGCCGGCAGGTCGACCGAGCCCATCCGCAACAGGGCGGCGGCGGCGGCGTTGTCCAGCGGACGGCCGTTTTCGCAGAGCCAGTCATAGGTGACGCGCAGCGACTGCCGCACGCTGAGGTCGTCGTGCTCCAGCCCGTCCAGGCGCTCGTCGAGCAGGGTGAGCTCCTCGACCAGCGCGGTGATACCCAGGGCGCGGCGGGCCGCCAGCCGGGCCGCCGCGATCCGCAGGGCGAGCGGGAGCCGCGTGCAGAGTTCCACCAGCCGTGCTGCTGCGGGCGAGTCCAGCTCGCCGTGCGCACGGCCGGACGCACGGCCGATGAGGTCGAGGGCGTCCGGCAACGGAAGCGGTCCCAGCCGGAGCTTGGCCGCGCTGTCCAGCGCCGTCAGTGAGAGCCGGCTCGTGACGAGGACGGCGCACCCGGGGCCGGAGGGCAGCAGGGGGCGGACCTGGGCCGCGCAGGCCGCGCTGTCCAGGACGAGCAGGGCGCGGCGCTCTACGAGCGTGCTGCGCAGCAGTGCGGCCGCGGCGTCGACGTCCTCCGGGATCCGCCCCGGCGGGTGGCCGAGGTCGTGCAGCAGGGCGGCGAGCGCCTGCGCAGGGTGGAGCGGCCACCGGCCGGTCGTGGAGCCGAGCAGGTTGACGTACAACTGTCCGTCGGGGAATTGCTCCTGCAGGAGCTGGGCGGTGCGCAGCGCGAGGGCCGTCTTGCCGGCGCCGGCCATGCCGCTCACCACAGCGACCCTCCCCTGCTCGGCAGGTGTGGTGAGGGCCGCGCACAGGCCCGCGACCTCGGATTCGCGTCCGGTGAAGTGCGAGGGGCACGGTGGAATTTGGGAGGGCCGTGTCCGGCTGTGGCGTGATTCGGCGGGTGCCTCCGCCGCGGCGGACCGCCGCGGGCGGGGTATGGTGCCGCTGGTCTGGAGGACCTCCTGATGGATCCGCTGGAGGGCGGGTCCGGGGTCGATCCCGAGCTGGTCCACCAGGGCGGAGCGCAGTCCCTGGTAGGCCGCCAGGGCCTCGGCGCGCAGGCCGCTCCGGTGCAGGGCCCGCATCAGCTGGCCGTGGAAGGTCTCGCGGAGCGGGTGCTCGTGGGCCAGCCGAGTGAGCCCGGAGACCAGGCCCTGGTGGCGACCGAGTTCCAACTCGGCCTCGTGGTACCACTCCAGGGCCTCCAGTCGGGCCTCGCCGAGGCGGTGAACCTCGGCCCGCAGGTCCGGGCCGAGCGGGCCCAGGTTGCTCAGCGGGGTACCGCGCCACAGACCGAGCGCGGCCCCTGTGCGGTCGGCCACCTGCTGCCAGTCCCCCTTGAGCCGGGCCGCACGGGCCTGCCGGAGTTCGCCCGAGAACTCGGCGGCGTCGAGTTCGCCCGGGCCGACGGTGAGCTCGTAGCCAGGCGGTACGGTGCGCAGCCGGGTCCGCCCGTCCGGGCCGAGCAGTCGTCGCAGCCGGGCGACGTGGTTGGCCAGGGACGAGGCCGCCGAGGCGGGCGCGGCACCGTCCCAGACGGCGGAGGCGAGACGGTGCACCGAGAGGGGCCGGTTGGGATCGACCAGCAGAGCGGCGAGCAGCGCCCCGGTTCGCGCGCCCTGGAAGGCGGTAGCGGTGGTTTCCTGACGGAGTTCCAAAGGGCCGAGGATCGCAAAGCGCAAGGCGGTGGCTGCCTCTCCGTCACGGGTCAATGATACCAACCTCCTTGGTATCCCGGCGGCCGCCGGAGCGGCAACGCGTTCTCGTGTGAGGATCACCACCCTGGCTGCACGCACGCCAGGCGCGGCGCAGGTCTGCGGCCAGCGGGCGGGCCAGGCGAGACTGGGTGTGGGCGACGACGACCAGCCGGGTCCACAGGTCGGCGGTGTCCGGTGCGCGGAAGTGCGGCGCGATCCAGCCGAGGGCGCCCTTGAGCAGGCGAAACGCGGGCTCAATGTCGAATCCGCGCAGGAAGGTGCGCCGTATCCGGTCCACGTGTGCGGTGTCGATGCCGGTGGCCGAGGAGCACAGCCACAGCGGCTTCGCTTCGCGTTCGCCAGGCCGGTGCTCGACCGGGAGGCGGACCAACGTGCCGTGGGTGATGGGGATTTCACCTTCGCCGTCGAGCCATGGGCCGTGTTCTTCTAGCCAGGGCCTGTCCGGTCGATCATGTTCGGAGGCAGATGAAACCCGTCCAGCCCCGGGCAGGATCAGCAATGGCGACTTCAGCGACTGCCCGGCCCCGGTCGGGACCGGGTCACCAGCACGACCGCGGGTCTTGTACGTGCTCTGGTGAGTGCCGGTCCTCGCCCCTGCCCAGGCCGGTCTGGACCAGGAAGCCGGGGTCCACTTCCCACGGCGGGGCAGCAATGTGCACCCGCTGGGTGCCGGGGATGCCCACCTCGACGAGGACCCCGTCGCGGAACATCCACAGACCGAACAGGTCGTCGTCCTCGTCGTGGAGCATGACCTGCACGCAGGCGGGCTCGTTCCACGGCAGGGACTCCAGGTCCTTGAGTACCCCGCGGCGCCGGTTCCACCGCTCGAACTCGATGTGCCAACCCCCAACAAACCAGGGAATCCGCACGAAGCAGCCGTGCCAGGTGCGGGCCTCGTCCGGCCGCGTCAGCGGCTCCATCACCTCGTCCTCGTACCGCGCCAACACGATGACCTGCGCCATTCTGCTCATACCCACATATCACACCGTGCCGGGTACCGAGGCAATCGATTTGAGACCCCGAGCCGTCGGGGCTCCTTCCGTACGCGGAGTCCGCCGCATGGGCAGCGGCCGTTCTCCGGCTTCTTCGTGACTCGACATCTCGAAGCGTGGAGAACGGCCACCTTCGCTGTCCCGGGAAGAACCGCGGATCAGCAGGTCGACTGACCAGTGGGGTTGAACAACGAGCTCAGGCGGGTGTGGCCGGCTTGCTGCCGCGCCGGGCGCCGAGGAGAGCGCACCGGAACAGGATCAGCAGGGCGGCCGCGGCGCCCAGTGGGGCGAGCAGGCAGGTGGCGGGCAGGTCCTCGTCCGGGTAGGGGTCGCCCACACCACGCGCGCTGTCGCCGGGTCGCCGGCGGCCACCTCCAGCGGGGCGCTCACCCCGACGGCCGGATGTGCGACGCGCTTGAGGCCGAGGGTTGCCGTCGAGTAGTCGCGATCGCCCACCCGGTAGGTGACCTGGTAGTCCCTGCCGCGCTTTCGGGGGATCGCGGAGGTGATCGTTCCGTTCACCCTGAGCGGCTTGTCATCGATGAGGCTCCCGGCCCGCTCGCCCAGCGGCCGCGAGGGAGCAGCGCGGCCGCCGGTCGCCAACCCGTCGGCCCTGTGGTCGCCGTGCCGGTCGCCAGCGTGCCGGAGGGGTGGATCGCCGGGCTCGCGGCCGGTGGCATCGCCCTGGACGACCCGGCCGTCCATCACTTGTTGACGGCCTGTCTACGCGCGCTGCCCAGCGTCCTTCCCTGTGCCGGCCCGATTCCGGGCCGGCACCGAAAGGGAGAACCCCCGTGCTGCGCGAGACCCGCGCTCTGCTGACCGGTTCGGTCGCCGTCCTGGCCCTCAGCCTCACCTCGACCACCTTCACCGCCGACGCCGCCGGTGACCAGAGCGGCATCGACGCCTACGCCCGCGAGGCCCAGTGGGCGGGCTTCGCGAAGGACAAGTCCGGCGAGGGCCGCAACGACGACGCGATCTCCGCGGCGGCTATCGCCATGGCCGAGTCCGGCTGCGACCGGCTGGCCGTCCACACCGACCTCCCCCACCGACCCCGACCCGGGCCCCAAGGAGCTCGGTGCCCGGCAGATCAATGAGCACTGGTACCCCGAGGTCCACGGCCACGACGCCGGGATCGTCACCGCCGAGAGCTGGCAGGACATGGGCCGGTCGGCACGAAAGGCCTTCAAGATCGACAACGGCGGCACCGGCCGGGGCTGGGCCTCGTGGGCGGCCTGGCACCTGGGCACCTACCACCAGTACCTCGGCCAGGCACGGGAGGCGGTCTACCGCGTCTGGCAGTGACGTCCCACCCCCGCGTGACCACCGCGGGCCCCGCCCGGCCGAAGCGGCTCGGCCCCGACCGGCAGACCGTCATTCGGACCGGTCCCCAACGACGAACTCCCCACCGCTACCCTTCCCCCCACCCGCGGACCGGCCCGCTACGGGCGGGCCGGTCCCCCCCTGCTCATCCCCCAGAGGACGCCCATGTTCAAGGTCAACGAGTAGTTCGACGGCACGGTGACGTCGATCGCCTTCACCGCCGCGGACGGGCCGGCGACCGTCGGCGTCATGGCGCCCGGCGCGTACGGGTTCGGCACCGCGAAGCGCGAGATCATGCACGTGGTCTCCGGCGCCCTGACCGTCCGGCTGCCCGGCTCCGAGCAGTGGGAGACGTTCGAGGCCAGCGAGCGGTTCGACGTACCGGCCGACAGCGCGTTCCAGGTCAAGGCCGACGTCGAGACCGCCTACCTCTGCGAGTACCGCGACTGATTCCGGCCGCGCGGCCCGCCGGTGCGCCCAGCACGGGCGCCGCGCCGGGCACGGGGGGAACACGCCCGTCGCGGCGGCGTCAGGCCGGCGCGGCGCCGGTGCCGGTGACCATGGGGAGGGTGCGGCCGTCCGGGGTGGTGAGGGCCACCAGCCACTGCTCCGGCGGCGGTTGGCCGGGAAGGGCGTCGAGGCGCAGTTCGGGCCCGGCACCGGCGATGGACGGCGGGGTGGACGGCGTCGGGCCAGTCGGGTCAGCCGGCCCGGCCGCCGTGGTGGCGGCGGACAGCGTCCAGGGCGCCGCGGCCGGGTGCGTGGCCGGCACCGTGACGGCGAGACTCGCGGTGCCGTCGCCGTGCGTGGTGTAGACGGGTACGACGGCCGGGAGCGGCTGGGGCGCGGCTACCCCGCGGGGCTCGGAGGGCGGGCTCCACACACCCGGCCGGGCGACCGTGGCGGGCGCCCCGAAGGTCTGGGCGAACGCGCCGGCGACCGGCTCGGCGCCCGGCCGGTAGGTGGGCTCGGCGGGCCAGGCCGCCTGGCAGGTGTAGCGCAGCGGCGCCCAGGCCGGGGTGCCGGGCGGCAGGGTGTCGGCGAGTTCGCCGGTCCACCGCCAGCCGTCGGCCGGGTTGTCGGGCGGCTCCGGGCGCATGTCGACCGTGGCGAGCACCGGCCAGGCGGCGGGCGCGCCACCGGCTGCGGACCGGCGCACCCGGACGAGCGGGGCGGCCTCCCCGCCCGGACCGAGCCGTCGGGCGATCGGCGGCGCGGTCCCCCCGCCGGCCGACCGGTCACCGGGGAAGGCGACCGACACCCTCAGCCGGACGGTGCGGCCGTCCGGGTCGAGGGCGGCGGTGAGCAGCGGGGCGGGGGGCGCGTCGGTCAGGGGGACGGCGACGACGCAGCCGCCCCGCCGGTCCCGGGGCGCCTCCAGCCCGGCGGCGCTCACCGGTGCGAGCTGCAGGGCCCGCAGCGACTCCAGCCGCCCGGGGAGCGGGCAGCGGATCCGCAGCCGTCCGTCGGTCTCGGTCACCGTCGCCTCGGTGGCCCGGGCCATCGGGGTCTGTCCGGCGGCGGTGTCGTCCCGGAGCCTCTCGGCGCGCTGCCAGCGGGGTTGTCCGGCGGCTCCGGCGGTGCCCGGGCTCTGTTCCTCGCCCGTGTACAGCCGCCAGGTGGTGCCGGCCGGAGCGCCGGCCGGCCGGTCGGTCCAGAGGTCCAGCTCGGCGAAGCCGTCCGGCCGGCGGTCGCCGCTGAAGAGGATCACCTCGCCGCGCAGGGGGCTGGTGTAGGGGCGCGGGTCGTGGACGGTCAGGCCGGCGGGCGTGGAGGTCGTGGTGCCGTCCTGGTAGGTGGCGGTGACGGTGCAGGAGAGCTCCAGGCTGGTACCGGGGGTGGTCGGCGGTGCGGCGACGTCGGCCGTCCACAGCCCGTCGGCCAGCTTGCGCAGGATGAACGGGCTTGGCGTGCCGGTGAGTTCGGCTTCTACCGAGCTGATCGGGGCGCCGCCGGCCAGGGGTGCGTTGAGGGTCGCCCGGACGGTGACGGTGCCCGGGCTCGCGGGGGCGTCGTCGGTGGGGACGGCGAGTGCCTGGGCGTAGTCGAGGGCGGCCGCGGGAACGGCCGGGTCGGGCCGGGTGGGCTGCTGGACGTCGCCCGAGCTGCCGAAGTCCGACCAGCGGCCCCACGGGTCGGCCGTGGCGACCAGCCAGCGCGCGCTGCCCGCCGGGCAGTCGGTGTCGGTGACGAGGGCGGCCCCGGTGCCCGGTCCGGCGGACGCCGCGATGATCGGTTGCCGATCGGGCCCGGTGTCGTCGGTTACCGGGTTGAGCCACGTGCCGGGCTCGCGCCTGACCGCGAGCGGGCCGGCCACGGCGTTCCGTACGGTGAGGGAGACCGTCCGGGTGCCGTCGGGTGCGCCGGCCGCGTCCTGGGCCGGGTTCCACCGGGTGAGGTCGGCCACGGCGTCGACCTCGGGCGGGTCGGGCGGGTCGGGGGGCGGCGTCGCGACGGCGATCGTCCAGAGGCTGACCAGCCGTTGTCCGCCCGCCTCCAGTTCCTTGGCCTTTCCGAGCAGGTCCTTCGCCGTGTGGGCCTGGTACAGGGCCTTTCTGAACGCCTGCTCCATCGGATCCGCCGCGTCCGGCAGCAGCCGCAGCAGCAGGGCGTTGCGCTCCGTCGGCGCGATCGCGAAGAGCGCGGCGACGGCGAAGCAGCCGACCAGCTCCCGGCCGACGAGCGGCACCGGGTCCGCGTCCAGGGTGGTGGCGAAGCCCCACCAGCGGGCCACGGCCGGGTCGGTGGCGGCCGCCCAGAGCGGGAGCGAGAGGTCGGCGTCGACCGTGACCTCCTTCTGGTCAGCGCCCGCGCCGGACAGCGACAGCGAGGTGAGCGGCGCGAGCGAGGGCGGTGACGCATGGGCGTCCCGCGCCCAGAGTCTGCCGATGTCGGCCTCCAGGTGCCGGGCCGCGGCGGCGGCGCGCTCCACCGGGTCCTCCGGCGCCGGGTCGTACGGCGGCGCGGCGCTGTCGGGAACCCCGCGGCGCACCCGGGCCTCGCTGTCCGCGGAGTGGTACGCGCGATCGGCACCGCACCACCAGAGGCCCTCCGGCAGAGCGGCGCCGATCGCGTCGACCGGCGGGGCGCCCAGCCAGGCCGGGGGTGTGACCACCGCGCCCTCGACCCGCGGCCCGGACCGGTAGGACGCCAGGCCCAGGTCGGTGCCCGGCCCCTGGTAGCGCAGCCCCGGCAGCGGCACCCGGGCCACGAACGGGCGGCGGGTGAACGGGGGCCGCCCGGTGCACCCGGGCCCCGGGCGTCCGGCGGCGTCCACGAGGGTGACGGTGCGGTCGGGGCCGCCCCACGCGCCGACCAGCAGGCCCTGCGCGCCCGTGCCGGTGAAGCACCGGGAGCCGTCGGGCAACTCCGCGGGCAAGGGGTCGGCGGACAGCGTCGCGCTCCCGGCCCGCCAGACGGTGAACGGGCAGACCGGGAAGCCGATCAGCGGGGAGGGGAACACCCGCAGGTGCACGCCGGGCGGCAGCCCCGCGCCGCTCGCCTCGTCCTGCGGGACGCTCACGCACTCCGCGGCGAGCAGCGCGGGGCTGACCCAGGCCGGTCCCGTGGTCATGGCCACACCTCCAGGGCGAGCGTCGGCACCGTGGCAGGCGCGGGGAGAACGAGGGTCGCCAAGTGGCTGACCCAGTCGGCCTTCTCCGGTGCGCGTTCCTGCCAGGTGAGGGTGAGCGGACCGGCCGGGACGGGGGCGGGCGGCACGCACAGCGCCGCGGTGGTGGCGCGGTCGGTGCGGGTGACGAACCCGGTGAGGACGGGGTCCTTCAGCCGACCCGCGCGCACCAGGGGTTCGGCGGCCTCCAGCAGCACCCCGCCGACGGCGTGTCCGCCCGCGCCGTCGGGCACCCACAGCACGGTGGTGCGGGCCCAGGTGTCCAGTGGGCCCGGGTCGGCACCGGCCCGGTCGAGGGCGGCGCGCAGGGCGCCGTCGCTGTCCTCGCCCGGGTCGGTGGGGGCGGTGTGGACGACGAGGTGCTGCACGGCGTCCACCGGGCCGCCGAAGCCGAGGTCCTCGAACATTCCGGGCGCGTCGGCCCAGTGGCTGGTCCGGAAGGAGACGTGCGGCAGGGGGGTCCGCACCCGGTCGGGCTGGGCCGTGTCCGTTCGGAGTTCGGCCACGGCGGCCAGGTCGTAGCAGGCGTCGGGGACCAGGACCGCCTGCACCGCCAGATCGGCGGCGGTGACGGGCCATGCGCAGGCCGACAGGACGGTGTCGGTCACGCCGTGCCGATCGGCCGGATCCATCAGCCCGAACCGCGCCGACGGGGCCAGGCCACCGGTCAGCAGCTGCTTGAGGCGCGGGTCCTGGTTCTGCGCCCAGCTGGGCGGCGGGTCCTGCGGCTGCGCCCAGCTGGGCGGCGGGTCGGTCCGGGCGACTTCGAGACCGATGAGGTAGCCGTACAGGCGGGCGACGGTGGAGACCGTGTCGGTGGAGAAGGTGGCGACGAGCCGGTCCTCGTAGAACACCGGGGCGTCCCCGCCGGCCGAGTAGCCCTTGAGGTACCGGCCCAGCATGGCCGGGTGGAAGGTGCTGACGTCGCTGTGGAGCGTAGCCTCCGACGGGCGCGTCGCCTGGTGCTTGGCGATCCGGAAGCAGCGGCTCTCGGTACCGCCGGAGGTCTGCGGGCTGCCGTCGAGCGAGCCCGCCCAGGTGACGTCCAGCCGGTAGGTGGCGTCCTCGACGAACAGGTTGCCGAGCGCGAGGGCGCGTGACTTCTTCCGTTCGGCGATCGAGGCCTTGCCGGCGGCCCGGGCGTGGTCGACGGCGTCGGCGGCCACGGTGGTGACGCCGCCGATCGCCACCACGGCCAGCAGCGGACCGACTGGGCGGGCGGCCGGGACCAGCCCGTGGCGGACCGTCACGGTGGCCACGGGCGCGGGAGAGCCGTCGCCGGGCCGGTACTCGAAGACACCCAGGAGACCGCCGGACGTCTTCTGGGTGTCCGTCAGCGTCCACTCCACCCGGGCCCGGTTGCCCGGCCGCTCGGTGAAGACCTCGACGCCCCGGAAGGACTCCGCGGTGTACCGGAGGACTAGCGTCGGCGCGACGCCGGTCCGCTCCCGCGGCACCAGCGGCGAGTCCAGGGCGAGGGTCGTCCGGGCCGGCCGCGGGCCCTCGCCCTCGAACGGGACGACCACCAGGTCGGCGAGCGGCAGCAGGCCGGGGAACTCGGTCGGCGGGAACGTCGACGGGAAGGAGACGGGCACCGGGCCGGTGTCGGGCGGCCCGCCCGGGACCAGGGCGGTGCCCGGCGCCAGCACCGGCGCCGACGAGGGGACGGCCGGGACGGGGTCCAACGGTGCCAGCGCCGTGACCACGGTGCTCGCGGTGGCCCGGACGGTGGCGGTGGTCGCGGGGGTCGGCCCCGGCGTGGACGGCCCGTCGGCGAGTGACGGGAGCCGCCAGGAGACGCCGTCCGGGACGGCCCGGCCGCCCACGGCCCAGCCGGGGGCCGCGGACCAGTCGCCGGCGCAGTCGCGCCGGAACCGCGCGACCGGGTCAGCGAGGTCCTTCGCACCGCCATTGAGCAGGTGCCGCGTCCAGAGCGCCGGTTCGTCGGTCAGCAGGGCCAGCACCCGGCCGGTGGTCGGCGTGTTCGGCGCCACGCCGGGCGGAAGCTGCCAGCAGGCGGGCAGTCGGGAGGTCAGGGGCACGCCGACGCCGTTGTCCAGCCGCTGGAGGGTCAGGCCGGTCAGCGTCCAGTGGCCGGGGTAGCCGGGTGATCCTATCGTGCCGTCCGGGGCGGCTCCGGTGCCGGGGCCGGGTGGGGCGGAGGTCTGGTCGAGGGCCCGGTGGAACGGTTCGCCGGGCGGTCCGGTGTAGGCGGGGCCGGGCGCGAAGCCGAGCAGGAGGACGCCGTCGGGCCACATCGCGGGCGCGCCGTCCGAGGTCGGGGTCATCGTGCCGTCGGTGGCGGCGGCCCCGGCGAAGTCGGCCACGGTCGCCGAGACCAGCGGGTCCGCCGGTGGATCGGGCTCGACCAGTTCGCTGTCACCGAACGTCAGGTGCACACAGCCGCTGAGCTCGAACAGCCACAGGTCGATCGATCCACAGGCTTTGAGCTCGGCGAACTTCGCTTCACCGGGGCCCAGTCGCAGCGTCAGGGTGCTGTTCAGGCCGAGGCTGAACGGCCCCAGGTGCAGCGAGCCGCGGACGTCCGCCGCGCCGGCCACGAACACCGGCGCGCTGGCGACCGCGGCCACCGCGCCGGCCGACAGCTCGGCCCACACCGGCGGCACACCGTACTTGGCACGGAAGGAGAACCCGGCCGCGGCCGCGAACCCCGCGGCCGGGGTGGCCGGCAGCCCCGGCAGCGGCTTCGGGAACCCGTTGCCCCGCAGCATCAGGAAGGCCTCGGCCCCGACCGCGAAGAGTTCGGGCAGCAGCGTCGCCCGGACCGGCGTGCCGTAACCGGGCGCGGCCCCGAGATGGACGAACCAGTCGCTGTCACCGGCCCCCCGGACGTAGCGGGCCTCCGCGGGGACGTCGACCTGGAGCAGGTGCCACGCCCCGGGGTGCTCGGGGTCGTCGGGCGGGACGCGGTAGTGGCCGGCAACGCCCGCGTAGAGCTCCTCGGCGCCGACGGACAGCAGGCCGGTCAGCCGGGCGGTCGTGGTGGTGTCGGGTTCCCGGGTCACGTCGCGGGGCGTGGAGAGGACGGTGGCGTCGAGGGCGACGAGCAGGCCGAGGTCGGGGGTGCGTACGACGACCCGGCCGAGCGCGGAGAACGCCAGGCCGAGGTCGGGCAGGGTGCCGACGGCGACACCGGCCCCGAACAGGTGCGTTCCGAGCCGCTTGACGGTGTGCGCCGCGTCCGGCTGCCAGTCCAGCCGCTGCTCGACAGTCCCGCCGATCGTCGGGACGCGGTTGAGCCCGAGGACCGCCTCGATGCCGAACAGGCCCAGCCCGCTGTCGGCGAGCGGCACCGGCGCCGGCAGGGTCACTCCCAGCACCGCGAGGATCGAGCGGGTGCCGTCCAGCGATTCGGTGGTCAGCCCGGCGTCGGCGGCGAGGTTCAGCGGGGTGATCCCGACCCGCAGCGTCGCGGAGAAGGCCCCGTCGTCGCCGAAGGCGATCCGGCCCTCGCCGGAGACCAGATCCGGCACGTCCAGGGACAGCGAGAACCCCTGGAGCGACACCCGGTGGTCGTCGAGCGAGACCCGCAGGACGCCGCCGGCCGAGTGGACCGGGCCGAGGTCGAAGGTCAGGCGGAGGTCCAGTTCGAAGAAGGACGAGCCGTGGCCGGAGCGCACGCCGGTCACCTGGAGCAGGCCGGAGGGCTGGGACACCTCCCAGCGCCCGGTGTCGCAGACGTCGATCGACGCGCCCTCGAAGCTCAGCAGGGGCGCGCCGGAGCCGTACTCCAGGAGGGCGTCGCGGACCGCGACCCGCATGGGCGACACGGTGCCCGCCGTCAGGATCGTCGACCGGATCCGGCAGTCGAGTTCCGCGCGGTAGTCGATCCTGGCGAGGCCGGGGGTGGCGGGGTCGAACCGGACCGCGGTCACCGTGGTCCGGCCGTGGCTCCCGGCGCCCTCGGGGAGGATCCCGGTGCCGGCCCCGGTGCCCCCGACGAGAAGCCGGGCCTCGGCGGCCAGCGCGGCGAGACCGGCGACGTCGTGGTCCTTCGCCACCGGCGCCGTGCCACCGACGGTGGCGGTGACCAGCACCGCCGCGGCCGCGAGATAGGGGTCGGCGTCCCACAGCACGCCGTCCTCGCCGGACTCCACCGCGACCGTCCCGTGGTAGCCGCCGGCGTCGTGCACCAACCGGGCCCGGACCACCGACCGGCCGGCGGTGGCCGGCGCGACGCCCGCGACGACGGTCGGCGGCGGGTTGAACGGCGTGCTGACGTCGATCGAGTCGGGGAACGGCCCGCCGGCTCCGCTCCAGCAGAGGCTGTAGTCCACCGGGCCCGTCGTCGCGTTCACGCCGCCGGCGAAGCCCGGCCGGCCGACGGTCAGCGCGAAGTCCAGCGGCACCGGCCCGGCCGACGGCAGGCCGCCGACCGTGACGGTGCCGGCCAGCTCGAACGCGGGCGCGCCGTCGGCGATGCGCAGCGCCGCCGTGGTCAGCCCGAGCGACACGGTGGTGCCGCCCGGCGCCGCGTGTACGACGGCCGGGGCCGGGGTGAGCGTCGCGGTCCCGTCGACCGGCCCGGTGAGCGCCCAGTGGACGCCCTTCGGGTCGATGTCCACCGTGGCGACGGCAGGACCGGCCACCGTGAGGGACAGCGCCGTTCCGTCGGCCTGCCCGGCGAACACGACCCCGGTGAGCGGGAGGGTGAGCCGGGCCGAGGCCGGGCCGCCGCTCGCGGTCACTCCGTGGACGGTCCCGCGGAAGCCGCCGATCGTCAGCTCGACGTCGAAGGGCGCTGCCGTGGAGGCGGTGGTGGCCGAGAGGGCCGACAGTTCCCCGCCCGCGGGGAGCGGGAGCTGCGTGATCAGATGTGCGGCGCGTAACACGTCCACCAGCGCGGTCATGGTGGCTCTCACTCTGCTGATCGGGCCCCGGCCGCCGACCGGCCGGGGCGCGGTGCGATCGGGCCTGCCCGACGGGTTCCCTTCCAGCGTCGACCCGCCCTCGCGGCAATGCAACCCCCTGGGAGGGCGGATCCCGCCCGGCCACGGCGGGTCACGCGCGCCCCGGGCCGTAGGCGATGCGCTCGACCTTGAGAGGCGGACTCTTCGCGGTGGTGGTGGGCCGGAGGGAGGAGAGCGCCTCCAGGTCGCTCAGATGGTGACGCAGGCTGGTCGGCCCGATGGCGGCGGCGTGCTTCACGGCCTCGGCCGTCATGGTCGCCGGCGCGAGCCTCGACGCCAGCAGCTCGACCAGCTCACCGAGGGTGTCCTCGGTCCGCCGCTGGAGGGGGCCGCTCCTGGCGAAGCCCAGCGGGAGCGCGGTCCGGAACCGGACGTCGTCGGCGAGCACCTGCCCGACCGCGTCCTGGAGGACCGATGCCCACAGCAACGGGTGGACACCGATGGTGACGTGGACCGAGGCGGAGTCCATCGAGGTCCCCGCATGGACCGTGCCGCGCGGGAGGTAGAGCAGGTCCCCGGCCGTCAGCTCCAGCTCCTGTTCGGCCTCCTCCGGCAGCGGATCGGCATGGTTGTACGGCTGGCTCCGCAGCGGCAACTCGTGCGCGCTCCCGTACAACGACCACCGCTTGGACCCGTGGACCTGAAGGATGAACACGTCGTGGGTGTCGTAGTGGGGGGCGAACCCCCGCTCGTTGCCTCCCGGGGTGAGATAGACGTTCATCTGGGGCCGCGCGCTGATCTCCGCGCCGAGTTCCGCCGCGAACCGGCCCAACGGCTCCCACCGTCGGTCCAGGGAATTCAGCACGATCGTGGATCCGGTGCGGTAGTGCTGGTACACGGCTTCGACCGCGGTGGTCCGGCCGGTGGAACCGTTCGACGCGACCAGTTCGGAGACCGAGATCTCCTGACCGTCCCTGATGATCCGAACGGTGTCCAGATTGGCGTCGACCAGCGCGAGCAGTCGGTCCACGTCGTCCAGGGTCAGGAGTTCGGAGAAGTAGTGCGGATCCGCGTGACTGACGTGCAGGCTCCGACTCTCCCAGAACTCCTCTTCGAAGGTCTCCCGCTCGACCGGATCGAGCATCCAGGAGAGCGCGGACACGAGCCTCCCGCCACGCGTCCGCGTCGCCTGTTCGCCGGTTGCTGTCGCCATATCGCGTGGCTCCTCGTCTGTGGCACTCGTGCCGGGCCGGTCGTGGGGATGTCAGTCATTGTCGTCCCGGAACACGTTGGTGTTGGGGTAGTTGTACCAATCCGCCTTTCCCGAGTCGTTGACGTCGTTGTCGTCGTGGTTCCCCCGGCTGCGGTCATGAGCGGCCAGGGAATCGCCTCCCGGCCGGACGACGCGGAACGGGGTCGGGCGCTGAAGGAGATCGACCTGCTGTAAGCGATCGGCATCGAGGAGGATCCGGAGCTGTGCGGAGGCGAACTTGCGAGCCCTCGGGAATGAATCCCAGGATCTCTCGGCTGTCGATCAAGCCGGGGTGAGCACAACTGCCCGGCTCCATATGTGTGCAGCTTTGAGGGAGTGTCAGCATGTCCGTTACACAGCCTGCCGCCGAGCGCGTGCGTGTCTCCGCGGAACCCGACTGGTACGAGTCGGCCGGTATATCGCTCGGCGTCCGAGTCGGGAACTTGGTCTTCACGTCGGGGCAGGCGCCGATTGATGCCCAGGGGGCCACGGTCGGCGCGGGGGACTTCGAGACGCAAGCCCGTCAGGCGCTCGCGAATCTGTCGACTGTCCTCACCAACGCGGGCTCCAGCCTCGGCGAGGTAGTCAAGGCGACCGTGTTCGTCACCGACATCGCGCAGCAGGACATCTTCGCCAAGTTGCGCGCGGAGCACTTCCCGGACAAGCCCCACCTCGCGGAGTCGTTCGTGGAGGTCTCCTCACTCGCCAACCCTGAGTGGATGATCGAGATTGAGGCCATCGGACTCGTCCGGTGATCCTGGGTACTTACAGGCTCTTCGGCGAGTTCAGGAGCCAAGCCACAGGCGCATTGCCGCGCCGGTCACGGTGCCGTGAAAGATGTGGGCCCTCTTGTCGAACCCCGTGGCCACCGCCCGGAAGTTCTTCAACGCGCTGATCGTCCATTCAACTTCGTTCCTGCGCTTGGGAATCGCCTTGTCGAAGGCGGCGGGCCGGACGCCCTGCTGCCGCGGCGTCGGCGGTTGGCCCGCTGGTTCTTCGGTTCGGGGATGGTGTGCTTGATCTGGCGTCGTCACAAGTCGCGACGGATGCGGCGGGACGAGTACGCCTTGTCGCTGCCGAGGTGGTCGGGCCGGGTCCGCGGATGCCGGCCGCCCAGGCGACTGACCCGAATGCGTTGCACGACCGGGACGAACTGTGGGGCGGCGCCCCACTGGCCTGGAGTGATCAACATGGCCAGAGGGCGGCGCCCGCCTTCACTCGCGAGGTGGATCTTGCAGGCCAGGCTGCCCCGGGGCCCGCAGAACAGCGCGTGCGCCTTTCCCCGCACTCGCGGCGCTGTTCTGCGGGCCCCGGCGGCATGCCGGTGGGCCCGGCAGGAGGTGGAGTTCCACGGTGAACAACCAGAACTCACAGGGCGGAACCATGTCGCAGTTCTACCGGTGGGAGCGGGTACTTGACGGCGACCCTTCACGGCGCGGGTTGTAGCCTGACCCGCCCCGAGGGCCCGGTCCGAAGCCTTGGCACGGTTCGGGCCCACAGTCCGGCGGGTGGCCCGCTGAATCCCTCATCTGGAGCCAGTTGCGAGAGGAGCGCCCCGTGCCGACCGCCACCCCGGTCCTCGTGCACGTTTCCGATCGATCCTTCGGCCTGCTGGACACCGGCCTTATCCCGGTCGGCCCTGAAGACGACTACTCCAACGGTCTGGTCATCACCATGACCTCAGGTGCCCGTATCCACACCGGTATCCACACCGGGCCGGCGTGTGCGTACGTCACCGTTCTCACCGCCCGCCCCGACGACGGGAAAGGCCCGGACCCACGCTGGAGCGAGGTCGTCGAGGCCAGCGTCCACGCCCCGCGCGGGAATCTGCGCGTCGACTCGCTGTCCGACGGCCCGGTGCCCGGACTTCCCGTTCTAAGCGCGCAGGGCCCGGGCTGGTACCGCCTCCTCGTCAAGGCCCGCGGCCGGGACACCGCACCCGACAGCGTTGTCAGCGAACCCGTCGAGGACTACGAGATCACCATCTGGCCTGAGCCGCCGTCCCGTTCGCACATCATCCAGACCCAGGATCAGTGCGGTCACGGCTTGAGGCTGGCAGCCGGCCGCTACCCCGCACCGCCGCCCCGAGCCCCCTCCATGCCGTACGGCAGTACGGCCGAGAAGGAACGACAGGCCGCCAACCTCGCGCGCCTTCGTGCCATGGGCGCCTCACCGTCCTCGGACCCGGACCCGGCCGTGCAGCCGTGGAAGCCCATGCCGGACCAGCCCGCACCTCGGCCGCGCAACCCGGGGCCTGCTATTTGAAGCCGTTCCACCAGGGCGAGAGCATGTGGGCTGAGCCACAAACGCGAACCCACGCTCCAAGCCCATCTCGCCGCGCAACGTTGAAGATCAAGATCGGCAAACAGGGCAACCCTGTGTGGCTGGTGATACAAGTCGCCTCACAGTCGACCGTTGGCGCCTACCGTCGGATTGCCGCGGTGTCAACGGCTGCCGGCGTCCGGCACTGACCCACCCCGTTCCGGCCGGTGGGACGCCCGACGCCGGGAGGCAGTTCTGCCCGGTCGCTTGCTCAGCCTTGTTCCAGGCCGAACGTCCTTGTCGGTGGCTTCGTCTACGGTCTTCCCATGCGTGATCAGCTGTCGATGCAACTGAAGGGAACTCAGGTGGACGGTTCAGGAGACTTGCGGGCGGCCTGGGCACGGTTCACCGCGTGGCTCGAACGCTACGACCCCGGGGTCGTCGCCGTCCTCGGCGGGCCGGGGGACTCGGAGGCCATCGGCCGGGCCGAGGTGCGCATGGGTCTGGCACTGCCGCCGGAGCTGCGGCAATGGCTCCTCGCACACGACCTGGACACCGGCTGGCGGGGCGAGCCCCGCGAGACCCTGGTGGAGCGGGGCTGCGACGTACCCGTTCCCGGCGGTCATCTCCTGCTCGGCTTGGCGGACATCGAGCGGGTCTACCTCCACCGGCTCGCCGTGGAGCGAATGGAACCCTCCGACGATCCGGACTGCCCGTCGTGGCGCCCGGAGTGGGTGCCGATCACGGCGGAGCGCGACGGCCTCTACGGGACGTTCCTGGATACGGCCAACGGGACGGTCGGCAGGTGGGCCGAGTACGACCTGCCCGACGAAGGCGTCTACGCGTCGCTGTCCGCCTTCTTCCAGCAGGCGGCGGACGAGTTGGAAGGAATCACCACCGGTGACTGGCGTGGCCCCGGCGCGCCCGTGCGAGCCTAGCGCGACGCGCCCCAACCGGAGGACGAGGCGATACGCCACTGGACCCGCACTCACGGCATGGTTGTGAACGACGCTGCTGGCCCGGTGAAGCCTTGCCGCCCGTTGCCGAAAGCGACGGTCATCGCGTTATGACGCATGGACAGGAGCACGAGGTCGCCGCAGGGGACGGGGAGCCGCAGACGAGAGGGCACCAGCCGCAGCACGGCCGGGGTTGCCTGATCGGCCAGCAGGCAAGCCTTCTTGCTCGGCTCTCTGACATGCCTCCCGGGTTGAACTCTCGCGACCGCCGGCGGGATCAGTTGAGCAGGCCGACGGCACCCGAGGAGGTCCTCGGGCTCGTAGATGGCCGTGCGCGTCGTCGGTCCGGGCCGGGTTGGGTTGGGTCGGTCGAACCGCGGCAGCGCCTCGGCCTCGGCGTCGAACAGGGCGGTCCTGGAGCCGTATCGATCCGGTGGCACAGGGCAGTGCCCGGGTCTGACCGACCGCCTTCCGATGGCGCCACCCGGCTGGAGGACTTGAGTCTCCTGCTCTTGTCTACGGATCCCGGGCTGGGCGGCCCCGGTCTCGGCGTTCGGACCTGCGGAAATTCGTGATCACAGGTGGGTCACGTGATCTTCACAGCGGCCGCCTGGTGCCGGAGGCTGTCGCCGTGAAGAACGTCCTCTGGTCCACGCTCGCCGCCCTGTCGGCCACCGCCCTGTTCGCCGACGACAGGCCCGCCACCCTGCGGGTCCAGCTTCTCGCCCTGGCGGGCCTGGTGCTGTCCGCGCTGGCCACCCAGGCATGGGTCCTGGCCACCGCCCGCCTGCAGAGCAAGAAGATCGCCTACGTCAGTCTCGGGCGCGGCCAGATCCTGGCCGAAGTCGTGATCGGCGAGACCCTCGTCCAGTTGAGGAAGATCCCGGGACCGCTGGACGTCGCCTGGTTCGCGTGCCGGGCCCCGCTGGCGAGGCTGCGCGTGTGGCTCGGAACCGCCCTGTCGGTCGTCCTCCAACTCGCGGCCGGGGCCTGGCTCCTGGGCACGAGCGCCTGGCCCGTGGGCGCGGCCGCGATCGGCGCGACACTCGTACGGGTGGCATCCACCCTGCGCGGCCCCTTGGGCACCGGCCGAATCCTCCTCGTGGTCCCCTTCAAGCCGTCGTCGCTCCCGCTCAGCTCCTCCGCCGACGTCCGGGCCACGACCGCCGTCCTCCAGGGTCGTGTCGCGGACCTGCGCGCCGCCGTACCGGAACTGACCGAGCAGGACCGGCCGGATCTGGACCGCGGACTGCTCGCCCTCGCCGAGGGCCGCTACGCCGAGGCGGAGCAGTGGGGCCGCGCGGCCACAGCACAGGGCTGGTCCGACGGCCGCCACAGCGAAATCCTGCTGGTCAGCAGCGCAATCGCCGGCGCGGCGGACGCGGGGACGCTCCCGCGTGAGAGCTACCTGCCCCGCCTGAGCAGCGCGATGGACGCGATCGACGCCCCCAAGGCCAAGGTCGACCTCATGGTTCCCGCCAGCGCCGACCTCGCACGCTTCGAGGACCGGACCGACGACGCCGTCACCACCGCCAGACGCCAGCAGAACCGACACCCCGAACGCCTCTGGCGGGCCGAGGCGGCATGCACACTCGCCGGCGCACTCACCCACGCCGGACAGTTCGACCGGGCCCAGGACGCCCTCCGCCGCGCCCACCGACTCTGCCCCGGACTGGCCCGCACCGCACACATGGAACGGCTGCTCGGGGAAGCCCGGGACCGCGCACCCACTGAGGTCACGCCCGCCACTCCATGAACCTCCGGGCAAGGCGCCCGGGTCGCGAGGAGATCGTCATGGGTACCTGGGACATCGGCCCATTCGAGAATGACAAGGCCGCGGACCTCGCCGAGGACAAGGCAGGCCGGCAGCCGCGTCGAGCGGGCACCCCGTCGGCCGGCCTCGGTCCATGGGCAGACCAGGTCGTGCAACCGCTCGGGCGAGAGTCTCGGTCGGCAGGACGAGGAAGCCGAAGCGGTCGTCCTCGCGGACCGTGTCCAGGTGGTCGACTGCGAGGCGCAGAGCATGGTCCGGGCGGTGGAGGCCGGTGGTGTCGTCGGGTAGGTGCTGGCTGTGCCACGGGGTGTGGAAGAGGTAAGCGTCGACGGGGGGAGGCTGGGGGCATCGGTGCCGGGGCGAGCGGGCTTGTCGAACGAACTCGCCCTCGGGCAGGGCCGGCCGAACCGACTACCTCCGCGGCCTCCGCATTGCCGTGCGGAGCACCAATGGCCGGACGGGGCCGCCGTTCTCGGGCACCACGTCCGACCTGGCCACAATCCTTCGGGTCAAGAATCCGGTTGCTCGCACGCTCGGCCGTGCCGCAGAGTAGGCGCATCAGCCAGACATCACCCGGAGAGGAACGTACGTCATGAGCAGCAGCCAGTCGTATCAGCGTTCCTCAAGCTCGCAGCAGAGCCAGGGAGATCCCTCCGCGCGGTAGACCGGCACCCGAAGTGCCTGGCCGTCCTCGGGGGCTCTCCCCCGCCAGGGCGGCTCTTCTCATGTCGCCTCGTAGTGCCGGATGGTGCAACTGGCAGCACGCCTGACTCTGGTTCAGGAGGTTCGGGGTTCGAATCCTCGTCCGGCAGCGCAGGTCCTGGAGGGTTGGCCGAGTGGTAAGGCAGCGGCTTGCTAAGCCGTCGTCGGGTTCACGCCCGCGCGCGTTCGATCCGCGCACTCTCCGCGCGACACCCGAGCGGTTCACTGGAGGAGCCAGCCGACGAGTGGCGCCAGCCTCGGTCTTGAAAACCGTTGGGGTGCGCGAGCACCCGTGTGGGTTCGACCCCCACTTCCTCCGCCAAGGGCGAGCTGGGCATGGGAGAGCCCACGGGTCTGTAACACCCCCGCTTCGGCTGTGACGGTTCGAATCCGTCCTCGCCCACCTTCCGTCGACGTCCCCGGAGCGAGGCCGGAAGCAGGGACACCACCCCACCGCCGGGGACCCGTGCCGGACGGTGTACGCCCGAGTCGCTCACACCCACAGTCGCTCCACTCGGCTCACGCACGCCCGGCCCGCCACTGGTCCGTGGACCCGTCGGGCGAGAAGTGCGGCCGCGACGGAACGCAGCGTTCTCTGAGGAATTCGGTCGGCGCTTCCGGGGCCGCGGTGCGGAGCGTGGGGACCGCGGCGGTTCAGGGCGTGAGGAGTGCTCCGCCCGCCGCCCTGCCCTCCACCCCCAGCCCGCAGGCCGGTGAGGCGGACAACGCGGCAGACGACGGACGGGGTGCCACCGGAAAGGTCCACTCGCCGGTGCCTCCGTGCACCCGCGCGTAGTCGAACGGCTGCACCGCTGGCTAGAATCCGCCTGCCCACGAACTCCGGTGATCATCACAGGAATCGGGGGCATCGGACGAGGGGGGAACCATGAAACTGCTGCCATCGGGCAGCCACACGCGACGGGGACGGAGAAGTGCGGGCCCTACCGCACCGGCCGCCCTGTTGTTCGCCGTTCTGGTCGCACTGGTGGGCCAGAGCGGTCCCGCAGCCGCTGTGGCGCCGCCGACAGCCACCGCGGCGCCACAGGCGAGCGCCGGCAGGAGCCCGACCGCTCCGGACCCGACGGCGCCCAGCCCGACCGCTCCGAACGCGGCACCCACCGAGGGCCCGACAGCCCTGCCGACGGTGGACCCGCAGGCCGAGGCCCAGGCCGCCGCCCGGGAGCTGAAACAGGCCGACCCGAGCGGCCAGTGCCCGACGACCCTCACCGCCGGTGCGGTCGCCGCCTGCACTCTCGAACCCACGACGCCGGTGTCGTTCTCGTTCACGCTGCCCCAGGCCCCCGACCTGCTGTTCGTCCGGGTCCTCGCGACCTCGGGCTCGCTGAGCAAGGCCCTGCTCGGGCCGGACGGCGCCGAGGTGGCCTGCGACAGGCTGAGCGACTCCCAGTACGGAGCGATGCTGAGCTGCGCCACGACGCAGGCGGGCACCTACACACTGCGGGTCAGCGAGGAGTACTCCTTCCCGGTCGGCCTCTCGGTCTCGTACCGGACGCTCCTGGCGCCCGGTGCCTGCCGGGCGGTGAGCGCCGACGACCTCTCACTCGCCGCACCGACCGTCTTCCACGGCTCGCTGCCGACCGGATCCGCCGGCGACTGCTTCCTCGCCGCCGATCTCGCGGTCGGGGACCAGTTGCGCACCCACGTCGCGGACTACCACGTGACCCGGTCCGTCTACGACGCCACGGGCCGCCGGATTTGCTCCGGCACCAGCAACTGGGACTCCTCCCGGCTGGACTGCACGACGGCCGGTCAGGCCCCGTTCCGGATCATGGCGCAGGACGGCTACGGCTCCGCGCAGACGTACGACCTCACCATGGCGCGGCTCGCCAGCACGCAGGACTGCGCGGTCGTGGAGCCGCAGTCCTTCGGTACCTCCCCGGACCCGAGCCCGGTCGCTCGCTGCCGCACGCTGCGCATCACCGAGCAGGCACCGTACGCCTTCGCGGCATTCACCACCGACGGCCGCCGCCTCACCGGTGAGCTGTTCGCACCCGACCGGACCTGGCTGAACGTCAGCTGCGCGCCGGGGGCGAACTGCGAGCTGTCCCCCGGCGACTACACCTGGGTGGTCGACCCGGGTACCGCCGTCGGCCAGGCCTTCGGCATGGTCCTTCGCTCGGACAGGGAGACCCGGGGCTGCACCGCGGCCGGCGACACGGGAATGGTGTCCGGTCCCGTCGCCGGCACCGTCGGCGCATCGGGCCAGGCCCCCTGTCTCATCCTTCCCACCGCCACCGGCACCGGCCTCTACCTGCTCAACCGGCCCCCCGGGGACGTGGCCGGGGCCAACTTCACGGTGCTCGACGCGGCCGGCGTCAAGCAGTGCGAGAACCCGTTCGCGTACGGCGCCACGGTCTGCAAGCTGACCGGAACGGCGCCGTTCCGCGTCCTGCCGAACGGCGCGCCCGACCAGGCCTTCCAGTTGCTGGTACACCGCACCGGCGAGACGGCCGGCTGCACGGCCTGGCCGCGCAGCGCCTTCGACGGCGGCTGGGGCACGGAGGTCACAACCACCCAGGCCCTGCCACAGACCTGCTTCGCTCTGCCCGTCGACCAGCACAGCACCGCCGAGAGCATCGACTACACGAACACCACCAACACGGGCGGAGCCTCGCTGAAGGTGGTCGACCCGCAGGGCGACGTGGTCTGCGAGGGCGTGGCCTTCAGCTGCGCCTTCAACGCCGGGGCGCCCTACACGATGCTGCTGGCCGGTGCCCACGGTGAGACCTACAAGGTGGCCCGGCGGGACATCTCACCGACCGCGACCTGCCTCACCCCGAACGCCACCACGGTCGGCGGCCGGTCACTCCCACTGGACCTGAACGCGACGCTGGACGCCCGCTGCATCCGGCTCGACGCCGCCGCCACCGACAAGCTCTGGCTGAGCGCCCGGTCGACCGCCGGCCGGTACGACGCCACCGTGCAGCTCCAGGTGGCCGACGCCAGCGGCCGGACCGTCTGCGTGCAGTTCGGCTACTACTGCAAGGTCACCGGCTCGACCTCGTACACGCTGGTCGTGCTCGCGGCCGGCTACAAGGGTGCCCCGATCCACAGCGACGTGGACACCTGGAAGGTCGGTACAGCGGCCGGGTGGGCGCCGGAGTGCACCGCCCACCCGGTCTCGGTGGCGGGCTTCTCCCTGCGCGGCGGGGTGCTCACGGAGTCCTCGCCGGCGTACTGCGCGGTGGTCGACATGCAGCCGTCGCAGGCCTTCAACGTCGCCGGGACGTCCTCCGCACCGTCGATGGAACAGCCGCTCCTGGACCTGCTGGGGCCACAGGCATGGGAGGAGTCCAACCCCAGCTACTGGTGCGACGTCAACTACGGCGAGTTCGCCGGCCAGTGCCGGGCCAACCTCGGCGCCGCCGCCGGACAGGCCCTCCTCGTGGTCTCCCCCGGCAAGGCCGCGACGCCCGTCGAGTACAGCTTCCAGGGGACGTGCGACCGCCGTTCGGGCGCCTGCGGAGGCCAGCCGAACATCCTCGCGCTGAACTCGATCAGCCCCGCCACCGGCACCGCCGGGACGCAGGTGCAGGTCACCGTGCGCGGGTACGGCCTCACCCTGGGCACCAAGCTCCGGCTGACCGGTAGCGGGGGCGACTCCCAGTACCCCATGAAGCCGCTCTCAGTGAACCCGGGCGGGACGGAACTGCACGCCCTGGCCTCCACCGCGGCGCTCCAGCCGGGGACGTACGACGTGGTGCTGGACGGCGCCGGGAGCGGCGGGCCCACCCTGACCAAGGCCTTCACGGTGACTCCCGCCCCGGTGCCGACCAAGGGCAGGTTCGTCCCGGTGCCGCCGTCACGGATCCTCAACACCGTACTCGGCGTCGGCGCGCCCGCCGGCCGGGTCGATCAGGGCGGCGTGGTGTCCCTGCAGGTCGCCGGTGCGGGCGGGGTCCCCGCCAACGGTGCGACGGCGGTCGTGATGAACGTGACGGCCGTCAACCCCACCCGCGACAGCGCCATCTCGGTGTACCCGAGCGGCCAGTCGGTGCCGGACCTGCCGACGGTCAGCTTCGCCGCCGGCCAGAACGTCACCAACCTGGTGACGGTCCCGCTGGCCAAGGGCAAGGTAGATCTGCGCAACGCCTGGGGCGAGGTCGACCTCGGTGTGGACGTCGTCGGGTACTACACCGACGGGGGCGCGGGCTCGCTGCTCAGCCCGGTCGACCCGACACGGATCCTGAACACCGTCTCGGGTGTTGGCGCGCCCGCCGGCCGGGTCGGCTGGGGCGGCGTGGTGCCGCTGAAGGTGACCGGGGTCGCCGGCGTCCCGGCCCGCGGCGTGACGGCGGTCGTGATGAGCGTGACGGCCGTCGACCCGACCCGGACCGGCTACCTCACCGTCTATCCGCACGGTGAGCCGGTGCCGGACGCGTCGGGCGTCAACTTCGCGGCGGGGCAGAACGCGTCGAACCTGGTGACCGTCCCGGTCGGGGCGGACGGCAAGGTCGACCTGTACAACGCTTGGGGCGAGGTGGACCTGGGGGTCGACATCGTCGGGTACTACGGCGAGACGGGCGCGACGTTCTCGCCGTCGAACCTCGTGCGGCTGCTGGACACCCGTGACGGCACCGGCGCCCGCGCCGGCGCCCTGGGCGGGGACGGCGACGTGGTCAGTCTGAAGGTGGCCGGGGTCGAGGGCGTGCCGCTGACCGGGGTGACCTCGGTACTGCTGAACGTCACCGTCGTGTGGCCGACCGACACGAGCTTCCTGACGGTCTACCCGCACGGGACGGGCCGCCCGGACGCCTCGAACATCAACTACCGGCCGGGAGAGGTGGTCTCCACGCTGGTGATGGTTCCGGTGGTGGACGGGAGGGTGTCCTTCGCCAACCAGTGGGGCGCCACCCACGTCGTCGCCGACCTGATCGGCTCCTTCTCGGCCTGACCTGTCGTCACGTAATCGCTGGCGCGCCGCCCGGGCCTCCGGGCGG
>NZ_JBHWUI010000071.1:0-41298 GCF_042737525.1 Kitasatospora sp. NPDC059973
CCGCAGCCGGTGCCGCCGGCCCCCGGCGGGTTCGGTCCGCCGCCCGCCTCGTACGGGCCGCCGGTGCCCGCGCCGCAGCCGGTCCAGCCGCCGGTGCCGTCCGTGCCGCAGCCGCCGCAGCCGCAGCCGCAGGTCCAGCCGCCCGTGCCGCAGCCGGTCCAGCAGCCCGTGCAGCAGCCGGTCCAGCAGCAGCCGGCGCCGGTGCAGCCGCAGCCCCCGGTGCACCAGCAGCATGTCCAGCCGCAGCCGCAGCCGCAGCCGCAGCCGCAGCCGCAGCAGTGGCAGCCCCAGCCGCAGCCCCAGCACCCGCAGCACCCGCACCCCCAGCCCGTGCCGCAGCACGCCGAGCCGGACTGGGCCGCCCTCGCGGACCGGAACGAGGCGGAGGCCAAGCGCAAGGGCCGGACGCGGATCATCGGCGGCGTGGTCGCCCTCCTGGTGGTCGGCGGTCTGGTCGCCGGCGGCCTGCTGTTCCTGAACAAGGGCGACGACAAGAAGCCGGTCGCGGATCCCACCGGCGCCGCCACGGCGGCCACCCAGCCGCCGGCGCCCACGGCGTCCGGCAAGGCGTCCCCGACGGCCACCCCGAGCGCCACGCCCGAGGACCCGTCGAAGCCGCTCTGGGAGGCGACCACCGACCCGGCTCCGCAGGACGCGGCGGCGCTCTTCTCGGCGCTCACCGTGACGGTCAACGGCGCCACCTGGAACCGCACCGTGGTCTCGCTCGACTCGCCCTGCTGGGACGGCAACTCCACGGTCGGCGGCCTCGGCAAGGTCCTCGGTGACCAGGGCTGCCGCCAGGTGCTCCGGGCCACCTACGTCTCCGGCGACAGCGCGGTGACGGTCGGCGTCGCGGTCTTCGACCACAAGCAGCAGGCCGAGACCGCGGTGAAGAACTACGTCGGCCACCTCAAGGGCGCCGCGGCCCCCGGCTCGCCGGCGTTCTGCACCACCCCCGGCTGCACCAACACCAAGGGCACCCTGGGCCGGTACGGCTTCTTCACCGTCGAGGGCTCCGCCAAGGGCGGCAACACCGCGGACGCCGCCGCGACCGCGGCCGCCGCGGGCTTCGACGAGCACGTGAAGAACCAGCTCCTCCAGCGCACCAAGGCGGCGGGCGGCGCACCGGCCGCCACTCCGGCGGGCTGACGGTCCGCCCGGTTCGGCCCGGTTCCGGCCGGGCCCGTCCCGGTTCGCGCCCGGCGGGTCCGCTCGCCCCGGCCCCGGGGGATGTGGCAGGCTCACCGCCTGTCAGTCGTACACGTGTTCCGGTTGTGACGGCGCAGGCCGGTGCCGGTGAGCATCCGGAGGAGTGTCCGTGGCCCTGCCCCGCGCGCTGCGTGCCAAACCGGCCGTGCTGGCCGCGGCCGGCGCGCTGCTCGCCGCCGGCGCGGTGGTGCTGGCCGGCCAGGACGGCCGGGCCGACGGCGACCGCCGGGACGCGCCCGCCCGCAGCACGCTCACCCTGGGCGGCGCCGGGCGCACCCTGGCGCCGGAGGTCGGCCGCGAGCTGCTGGCCCGCGACCCGCAGGCCTCGCCCAACGCGCGGGCCGTCCAGCAGCTCCTCGCCGACCTGGAGGGCGCGGCCCGGGCCGGCCGCTCCGGCGGGACGGTGATCGGCCAGCACGTCGAGGCGCACAACGAGCTCTACAACCCCGAGTACGGGGACTACCGGGGGACCAAGCCGGTCGGCTACTACTACAAGAAGGCCGCCGACATCACCGGCCGGCTGCCCGGCTTCGTCGAGACCGACCTCGGCCCCGGCTACGGCCAGAACGGCTGGGGCGTCGGCAACCCGCGCTCCTACTCGGCGGGCCGCTGGCCGGCCTGCGCGGTCGGCTGGCAGTACACCGACGACGCCGTCGACCTGATGACCGCCGTCTGGTCCGGCCACCCGCGCCCGGACGACGGCAGCTACGGGGCGTCGGGTACCCAGAAGAACTGCGACGGCACCAGCACCGAGCTGCCCGACAACGGCGGCGGCCCGGCCGGACTGGTCGGGATGTCCTTCCACGAGCCGTACCCGGGCTCGGACGTGAAGTCCTTCGACCGGGTGCTCTGCTCGGCCTCGCCCGGCGCGAAGGACCCGGGCTGGTTCGGCCGGGTCGTCGACAGCGCCGGCGACACCCCCGAGTACCGCGCGCTGCTGACGGACCTCTCCTTCCTGGCGGACCACCTGGAGTACCTGGCGGCCCACGACGTGCCGGTGCTGCTGCGGCCGTACCACGAGATGAACGCGGCCGACTGCGCCCGCGGCTTCTGGTGGTCGGGCCGCAAACCCGCCGACTACCAGGCGCTCTGGCGGATCACCTACCACTACCTGGTGGAGACCAGGGGCCTGCACAACCTGCTGTTCGCCTGGACGCCGGTCTCCTGGGACGGCGCCCCGGGCGTCGATCCGTGGGACTACTACCCGGGCGCGCGGTACGTCGACGTGGTCGGGGTGGACGACTACAGCGGCAGCCCGGCGCACCCGATCGGCACCGGCGAGGTGTGGACCAAGCGCTACTACGACGGCCTGGCCGGCTACAGCAAGCCGCGGATCCTGGCCGAGTCCTTCGCCGTGCCGGTCAACTCCCGCCAGCCGGACACCCTGCGGCGGACCCCGTGGACGATCTGGACGGTCTGGGGGCAGTCGCTGACGGCGGACAACCTGACCCCGGACCAGCCCCGCAACTCCAACGCCGACGTCAAGGCCACCTACGGCAACGGCCTGGCGCTCACCGGCGGCTCCGGCCCGTTCGGCGCGGACGTCGACTGGAGCGGTCTGCACGTCCGGTGAACCGGCCGGCCTCCTCCGTGAGATCGACAACACGTCCGCACCCTCCTGAACCCGGGGAATTCCTGGTCCGTTCGCGCGTGTGGCATCCTGTGGCCCGGAATCGAACGGGTTGAAGCCGGGTGCGCCCGGCAGGGGCGGGGGTACGGGAGATGACACAGGCGCGTCCTGACCGTCCGGCCGGTGGCCTCGCGGTGGCCTGGGGGGCGGTGATGCTCGGCTGGGCGGTCTACAACTGCTTCTGGCAGGTCGGCTTCGCCACCTTCGCCAAGGGCGTCTTCTACTACGGCGGCTCCTCGGTGGGCGCCGAGACCGGCAGCCTCAACTTCGCGGTGCTGTACCTGACCTCCGGCATCCTGCTGCTGCGCGGGCGGGACTGGGCGCGCGGCGTGGTGGTCGGCGTGGCGCTGGTCGAGGGCTACAACCGGGTGCGCAGTCTGACCGGCGCGCTGCTGGACGCCCCGCAGCGCCGGTGGTTCACCGGCACCACCGAGGGCTGGCTGAAGCTGGCGACCTTCGGGCTCGGGGTGGCCGTCACCGCGACGCTGGCGGTGCTGCTGGTCGTCTCGCTGCGCCGGACCGGATCCCGCTGGGCGCCGGCGCCGGGCCCGTGGGCGGCCGCCGGGCAGCCCTCGCCGTTCCAGCCGCTGCCCGTTCAGCAGGGGCAGCAGCCCGGCCAGCTGCACTGGTCGCTGCTGCAGACGCTGCCGCAGGACCAGGCTCCCGGCCACCCGCCGACCCAGCCCCAGCAGCCCGCGCAGGCCTGGCCGCAGCCCCAGCAGGCTCCCCAGCCCCAGCAGCCTCCGCAGCCACAGCAGGCCCCCCAGCCCCCGCACGACCGGACGCAGCCCGGCTGGACCCCGCCGCCGGCCGCCGTCCCGCCGCAGCCCCCGCAGCCCCAGCACTCGTGGCCGGCCCCGCCGGTGACGCCCGGGCCGGTTCCGCCGGCCCCGGGGACGCCGCCCTACCCGGGGTAGCGAGCAGGACCCGCCGGCCCGGACCGGCGGGGTGAACGGACAGACGCAACAGACGAGGAACGACTTTCGCCATGACAGCACCAGCACCCGCGCGGACGGTACTCACCACGTCCCGCGAGGCCGCTCGGCTCGCCGATCGGCAGATGTCGTGGAAGCCGCGCATCGTCCCGTTCTACCTCTCGTTCGTGATCATCTTCGGCTTCTCGCTCTGGGCGTACGTGCCCAACCCGACCCCGCTCGGCTGGGCGATCACGATCCTCTGGGGCATGCCGGTCTTCGGCGTGCTGATCGGCTTCCAGGGCGTGCTGATGGTCCGCCGCCGGCTGCGCAAGGCGAACCGGATGACCCCGGCGGTGCCGGTCGACGACGACTACCTGATCGTCCTGGTGCCGACCATCGGCCGGCACGACACCTACCCGGCGCTGGAGCGCTCGGTGCTGTCGTACGTCGACCACCTGCCGGCCTACTTCCCGTGGATGCGGGTGGACATCCTCACCGAGGAGGGCTGCGCGGCCGGCGAGAAGATCGACGAGCTGGCCGCCCGCAACCCGCTGATCCGGGTGGTGACCGTCCCGAAGGCCTACCAGACGCCCAACGGAACCAAGTTCAAGGCCCGCGCCAACCACTACTCGCACGAGCTGCGGATCGAGGAGGGCGAGGCCGAGGACGACGTCTGGGTGCTGCACATGGACGACGACACCGGGGTCGGGCCGGACACCGCCGCCGCGGTGGCCCAGTTCATCAACCGGCAGCGCCGGGCCGGGGACGACGCCAAGCACATGGCCCAGGGGATCCTGACGTACCCCCGGGAGAACGCCGTCTCCACCTTCACCTGGCTCGCCGACGCGATCCGCCCGGCCGACGACATCGCCCGCTTCCGCGCGATGACCGGGACCGGGACGCCGATCGCCGGCGTGCACGGCGAACTGCTGCTGGTGCGCTCCTCGGTGGAGGCCACCATCGGCTGGGACTTCGGCCCCGACACCATCGTCGAGGACGCCCAGATGGCGCTCAACTTCTGCGTGCGCTACCCCGGCCGCAGCGACTGGTTCAACGGCCGCTGCTACGGCGCCTCGCCGGCCGGCCTCAAGGACTTCCTCAAGCAGCGCGAGCGCTGGGCCTGGGGCCTGGTGGCGCTCTGCTTCAACAAGAGCATCCCGCTGCGGTTCCGGCTGTTCATCGGGATGGGCATGGTCAGCTGGGTGCTCGGACCGCTCCAGCACGTCGGCCTGGTGCTGCTGATCGCCTGGTTCACCGGGACGATGAACACCTCGCCGGTGACCCAGTCGGTGGTGCTGATCTGGTCGATCAACTTCGCCTACGTGATCTGGACGTACTGGGAGGGCCTGCGCCTGAACGTGGTGGGCTCGGCCGACCACCGGCGCAAGTGGTGGGAGCCGATGGCGGTGGTGGCGGCCATCCCGCTGTTCTCCCTGCTGGAGGGCTGGGGCGGGATGCGGGGACTGATCAAGTTCCTGCGCCGCGAGGAGAACAAGTTCGTCGTCATCGCCAAGCCGGCCTGACCGGCGACCAGGGACTGCTGCCAGATATGAAACGCTTCGTCATCTTCATCCTGCCGACCGTCGTGCTCGGCCTCACCGTGGGCGTGCCGATCGTCTGGGGCGACCACCCGATCAAGTTCGACCACAAGCGCCCGACCGAGGTGCACTGGGCCGGTGCCCCGGCCGAGCAGGGCCGGGTCTGGGGCTTCGGCAAGGACGCGCCGCCGGAGGACACCGGGCCCAAGGTGGCCCGGCCGTGGGCGAAGGGCAGCCCGGAGTGGGGCGTCCAGGTGTACTGGCTGGACGACCCGGCCGACCCGGAGAGCTTCGTCCAGGGCAAGGCGGACCGCATCGTCAAGTACGTGGTCGGCCTGAACGCCAACGCGCTCTCGGTGTCCTTCCCGTTCTACACGGTGGGCAGCAAGTCCAACGCGGTCGCCGCCCGGCCGACCACCCCGAGCCCGGACCGGCTGGCGATCCTGCTCGACACCGCGCACCGGGCGGGCCTGCGCACCACCGTCCGGCCGATCCTGGACGAGGAGTCGCTGAAGCCGGCCAACAACGGCTGGCGCGGCAACATCGCCCCCACCGACCGGGACGCCTGGTTCGCCAGCTACGCGGCCTTCCTGGCGCCCTACCTGAAGGCGGCCGAGGAGCACGACGCGACCGAGTTCACCATCGGTACCGAGTTCAACTCGCTGGAGGCCGACCCGCACTGGGCCCCGCTGGTCGAGCAGGCCGGGAAGACCTTCCACGGCGAGGTGGCCTACGACGCCAACTGGGACAACTGGTCCAAGGGCGCCGTCGCGGTGCCGACCGGGCGCACCGGCGTCGACGCCTACTTCCCGGCCAAGTCGGCCGGGGACGACGCCACCGCGGCCGACCTGGCGGCCAGCTGGAACAGCTGGCTGGACAAGCGCGGCAAGGGCCCGCAGCCGACCACCAAGCTGACCGAGGTGGGTATCCCGGCCCAGAAGGGCGCCTACAAGACGCCCGGTGACTTCTACACCAAGCGCGAGCTCAACGAGCCCGTGCAGGCCACCTGGTTCACCGCGGTCTGCCAGGTGGCGCAGGAGCGGAAGCTGGCCGGACTGTACTTCTGGTCGCTCTACTTCGGCATCGACCCGACCCTGCCCACCAACCAGGACACCCCGCGGATGGACTTCGCCGGGCGCCCCGCCTCCGAGCAGGCGATCCGCGACTGCTTCGCGCAGACCTACGCCGTCCCGGAGGGCGCGGCCGGCTGACCGGCCGGCGGGGTCGCCGCCCGGCTCGGGGCGGTGGTGGGCTTGCGGGACGGCGTGGTGGTGGGCTTGCGGGACGGGGTCGTCGAGTGGCTCGGGGACGGCTGCTCGGTCGGGGTGGCCTGTTCGGTGGCCGGCGGGGCGGTCGGCGTCGCCGGGGCGGTCGGCGTCGGCTGGGGAGCCGGCGCGTCCGGCGGCCGGACCCCGGCCAGCGCGTCCGCGATCTGCTGCTCCAGCCACGGCGTCACCAGCCGCATGCCGGCCGGCGTGAGGTGCACGCCGTCGGTGGCGGGGGAGACCAGGTGGCCGTCCCGGTCCTTCCAGAGGCAGTTGCCGCCGGGGCAGTAGAAGGCGTTCAGGTCGAGCAGCTGGACGGCGCCGCCGGAGGCCTTCACGAAGTCGCCGACCTGCTGGTTGTAGCAGGTGCCCCAGGCCTTGCTGATCGCGCCGTTCTGCACCCGCTCGTTCATCAGCAGCACCCGGGCGCCGTGCGCGCGCTCGCGGACCAGGTCCGTCGCCTGGGTGAGCTGGGCGGTGTACCGGGTGCGGTAGTCCTCGTCGCAGGGGTTGAGCCAGCTGCCGTCCAGGTACTGCTCGGCGGCGTCCCAGCCGAGGTGCAGGACGACCGCCTGCGCCTGGACGCCGTCCAGGCTCTTCGTCCAGAGCGCGGTGCGGTCGCGGCAGTCGTCCGTGGTGTCGAACTCCACCCGGGAGGTGCCGCGGACCTTCTCGGAGCCGAACACGCCGCAGCCGCTGATGCCGCCGTCGACCACCCGGAAGCGGTCGCCGTGCCGGTACAGGCCGGTGGCCAGGTCCTCGGAGAAGGAGTCGCCGAGGGCGAGTACCAGCGGCTTGTCGGCGGGGCCGCCGCGCATGTCGTGCTCGACCCAGGCGGGCAGGTACCAGGCGCCGGCGGTGGCCGTCAGCGCGGCGGCGGCCAGCAGCGGGATGGTCGGCAGCGGTCGCCAGCGCAGCACCCGCAGCCGCTCGGTGCCGGTGTGCAGCAGCCAGGCCAGCACCCAGGAGACGGGCGCGCCGATGGCCAGCAGCAGCGCCGGCGAGATGTCGTCGACGAACCGCTGGAGCAGCCAGTAGACCGGCAGGTGCAGCAGGTAGAGGCTGTAGGAGATGGTGCCGGTGAGCCGCAGCGGGGGCAGTGCGAGGAGCCGGACCAGCGGACCGCGGTCGTGGCAGAGCGAGGCGGCGAGGACGGCCGAGAGCACCGCGACGCCGGCCAGCCCGCCCCGGTACAGCCAGGGCTCGTGGTAGTTGTCCACGCTGAGGCTGGCCCAGACCAGGCCGCCCAGCGCGAGGGTGCCGACCACGGTGGGCAGCACCGTGCTCCCCGCCCCCGGACGGCCGGGCGAACGCCGCTGGGCCCGCGAGCCCGTCTCCGGACCCTCCTGGACCGTGCGGCGCAGCCGCAGGTAGACCACGAAGGCGGCGGCGGCGCCGGCCGCGAAACCGACCGCGCGGGACTCGGTGCCCAGGTAGAGCCGGTCGCTGTTGGAGCCGTTCCACATCAGCGGGGCGACGGCGGCGGCGCCGGCGAACAGCACACCGGTCACGATGCCCGCGGCCTTGAGCGAGCGGCGGCAGACGGCGTAGATCAGCAGCAGGACCAGCGGCCAGACCACGTAGAACTGCTCGGTGATGCTGAGCGACCACATCGCGGCCAGCGGGTCGATGCCGGCGAAGTGCTGCCAGTAGGCGTCACCGCGCTCCAGCTGCGCCCAGTTGGCGACCTGGGCCAGCGCGGCCAGCGCCTGCGGGCGCAGCTCCTTCACGTCCTTGAGCGGGCTGAGCAGGGCCGAGACGAGGACCACCAGGAGCACGGTGACCAGCAGGCCGGGCAGCAGCCGCTTGGCCCGGCGGCGGTAGAAGACGCCGAGGGCGATGCCGTCGGTGCGGTCCAGCTCCCGGATCAGGACCAGGGTGACCAGGAAGCCGGAGAGGACGAAGAAGGCGTCCACACCGAACAGGCCGTTCTGGAACCAGTTGGTGTGGTAGAGCAGCACGGAGGCGATGGCGAGGCCGCGCAGGCCGTCCACCGCCTTGAAGCGCACCGACGGCGGCACCGGCCGCCGGGGGGCGGGCGGCTCCGCGGGGATCGCGTACCGGCTGCCGCGCGGCGCGGGGATCCCGCGCGCCTCGCGCATGTCCCGCAGGGTGGGTCCGCTCGCCGCGGAGGGCGCGCCGATGCCGGGCCCGTCGTACATGAGGTGCTGCTCCTCTGATCGATGGGCTACCACGACGTGTCTCGATCAGAGGTTTATATCAAAAGAGCGGCCTGATCGTTCGTCGGCCGCCGGGGCAGCCGGCCGGTCCGGTCCCCGGCCCGCCGCTCCGCCGCCCCCTGACCGGCGGGCCGGCCCGCGGCCGGACCGCCCCCGGTGGGCCGTCAGAAGGCCATGCTGTAGACCATCAGGTCCATCCCCGGGTACGGCGCCCAGTCGCGTTCCGGGGTCCGGCGGAAGCCGATCCGCTCGTAGATGCGGTGGGCGGTCGTCATGTCGGGGCGGGTGGAGAAGGCCATCCCGGCCAGGCCGAGTTCGCGGCTGCGGGTCAGGGCGGCGCGCACCAGGCTCTCGCCGACGCCCCGGCCGCGGGCGGCCGACGCGGTGGCGAGCATCCGGATCTCGCCCTCGTCCGGGGTGGCGATGTCGGCCCACTCGGTACCGCCCACGGCGAAGGTCACGCAGCCGAGCACCCGTCCTTCGGCCGCGTCGACCGCGACGAGGAGCTCGGCCTCCCGGGCCCGGCGGGCGGTGTCGCGCAGGAGGTCGACGTACTGGCTCTCGGGCGAGGTGTAACCGTCGCCGACGAAGGCCTCGACGGTGACGTGGCCGGCTGCTTCGAGGTCCGCTTCGCGGGCCGGGCGGATGACGATGTCCATCCGGTCAGTGTGCCGGAGCCGCGTCCGGCGGCGGGCGCCGGGGCGGCCGCCCGCGGACCGGTGGCAGCGGCCGCCGCGGGGCCGGCGACGGCAGGAGTGGCGGTGGCGGCCGGGTCGGCGTCGGGGCGCAGCGAGGCGGCCGGCATGGTGCCGTAGAGCCGGTCGGGCAGCGCCGGGTCGACGGGGTACCCGCCAGGCTGGTGCCAGTTGTCGCGGCCGGTGGCGGCGCCGCGGGCCACGTCGCGCCCGATCAGGGTGCCGAGCAGTCCGAAGCCGCCGACGGTCCCGACCAGGGCGAGTGCACTTGCGAGCGTGTCGGAGTCCATGGCTCCACTCTCGCGGCGCGGCAGGCCGGCCACGAGTGGCAGGAATGCCCGATCTCATCGAAATCCTGCCACCCGGGCCCTTCCCCGCGGGCTCCCCGGGGAGGCATCCTGGGCGGCATGCTGAAGAACGTGGTCGCGGTGGTGCTGGAGGAGCTCCACCCCTTCGAACTCGGGGTGGCCTGCGAGGTCTTCGGCCTGGACCGCAGTGCGGACGGCCTGCCCCGGTACGACTTCGCCGTCGCCGGTGCCCGCCCCGGGCCGCACCGCACCCACGCCGGCTTCTCGGTGGACGTCCCGTACGGCCCGGAGCGGCTCGCCGAGGCCGACCTCGTCGTGGTGACCGCCACCGGGGTGCGCCCGCACTACCCGGAGCCGCTGGTGGACGCCGTGCGCGCGGCGGTGGAGGGCGGTGCCAGGGTGCTCTCGATCTGCAGCGGCGCCTTCGTGCTCGGCGCCGCGGGGCTGCTGGACGGCCGCCGCTCGACCACGCACTGGCGGCACACCGCGGAGCTGGCCGCCCGGTTCCCGCGGACCACCGTCGAGCCGGACGTGCTCTACGTGGACGACGACCCGGTGATCACCTCGGCCGGCACGGCGGCGGGCATCGACGCCTGCCTGCACCTGGTCCGCCGGTTCCAGGGCGCCGAGGTGGCCCGGGGGATCGCCCGCCGGATGGTGGTGGCCCCGCACCGGGAGGGCGGCCAGGCCCAGTTCGTCGCCCGGCCGCTGCCCGAGGGGGACGGCGAGTCCCTCGCGCCGCTGCTCGACTGGATGCGCCACCACCTGGACGAGGAGTCCACCGTCGAGCAGTTGGCGGCCCGGGTGCACCTGTCGCCGCGCACCTTCGCCCGCCGCTTCCAGCAGGAGACCGGCACCACCCCGCACCGCTGGCTCACCGGGCAGCGGCTGCTGCTCGCCCAGCGGCTGCTGGAGAGCACCGCCGAGCCGGTCGACGCGATCGCCGCGCGCTGCGGCTTCGGCAACGCCGCCACCCTGCGGCACCACTTCGGCCGCCGGCTCGGCACGACCCCGCTGGCGTACCGCCGCTGCTTCGCCGAACCGGCCGTCGGCTGACGGCGGCCCGCTCGGGCCTGCCGCCGTCGGCCGACGGCCCGCGGCCTCAGCCGAGCGTCAGGTGCCCGGTGTCGTTCCAATGCGCCGGGCGCAGCCGCCCGGCCTCGGCCCGCCACAGGCTGGTGGAGCAGTTGCGGACCGTGTCCAGGGCCGTCAACTGCGCCTCGGTGAGCCGGTCCAGCGCGTAGCGGAGCATCAGCACCGTACAGTCGTGCGCGACCAGCAGGACCGGCCGCCCGGCCTCCTCCGCGCAGATGTCGCGCAGCACGCTGCGCACCCGCAGGGCCACGTCCGCCCAGGACTCCCCGCCGGGCGGGCGGTAGTAGAGCTCGCCCATCTTGCGGCGTCTCGCGGCCTCGTCCGGGTGCCTGGCCTCGATCGCGGCCTTGGGCAGCATCTCCAGGATGCCCAGCTCGCGGTCGCGCAGCCGCTCGTCGTAGCGGACGGCGAGCGAGACCGGTACCGCGCCCAGCCCGGCGGCCTGGGCCAGCGCGATCCGGGCGGTCTCGGTGGTGCGCTCGTAGGGGGAGCACCAGACGCTGCGCGGGCGGTCGGCGCTGGGCAGGCCGGCCCACCAGCGGCCGAGCGCCTGGGCCTGCTGCCGGCCCTGGAGCGAGAGCGGGATGTCCGCGTCGCGGCAGTTGATCGGCACGCTCAGCGCGCCGGCCGCCTCGGCGAGCTGGAACTCGACGTTGGCGGTGGACTCGCCGTGCCGGGTGGCGATCAGCACGGACGGCAGCGGGCCCGGGGCCGTCACCGGCGCGGTGTGCGGGGCGGGCGCCGCCGGGTAGGGCGCCGCGGTGACCTGCGGGCCGGGCCGGTGGGTGGACTGGTGCTGACCGTTGAGTGTGGTGCCGAGCTCTGCCATCGCCGCTGCTCCCCGTGGGTCGATCGGGTGCCGGCCGGATGCCGGTCCGGTCTGGTGGTGCCCTGCATGTGCGGCCGTTCATACATATGATCGCGCCGCCTCCTCCAGTGTTCACGGAGGAGGCGGCGCGGTCACAGGGCGCGCGCGGAGCGAATCAGTGCGCCGCCACGGGCTCCGGCGCGTTCTTCAGCTCTTCGTCGCCGGATTCGGCGCTGTAGTCGCCCGGCCGGGTCTCGTCCGGCCCGTCCGGCGCCTTGACCGCCCGGAGCACCAGGGTGAGCACCACCGAGACGACCAGGTTGAGCACGAAGGCGGTGAGGCCGATGTAGCCGAGCTCGCCGATGCCGGGGATCTCGGCGGCGTTCCCGCCGAAGTGCTTGGTGGCGGGGCTGGCGATGTCGTACGCCTCCCAGGTGCCGTAGATCATGCCGACCGCCCAGCCGGCGAACAGCGCCCAGTGGTGGAACCACCGGGTGAACAGGCCGCCGACGATCGAGACGAAGGTCTGCAGGATCCACAGCCCGCCGAGCAGCTGCAGGTTGATCGCCGCCTGCTTGTCCATGCTGAGCACGAAGACCAGCGCGCCGACCTTGACCAGCAGCGAGGCCAGCTTGGCGACCCTGGTCTCGTCGGCGGGGGTGGCGGCCGGCTTCAGGAACTCCTTGTAGACGTTGCGGGTGAAGAGGTTGGCCGCCGCGATCGACATGATGGCGGCCGGCACCAGCGCGCCGATCCCGATCGCCGCGAAGGCCACGCCGGTGAACCAGTCCGGGAACATGTTCTCGAACAGCTGCGGCACCGAGAGCTGGGCGTTGAACTTCTTGTCGCCCTTGCCGATGCCGGCCGCGATCGCCATGAAGCCGAGCAGCGCCAGCAGGCCCAGCATCAGCGAGTAGGCGGGCATGATCGCCATGTTGCGGCGGACGGTGTTGCGGGACTTCGAGGCCAGCACGCCGGTCACCGAGTGCGGGTACATGAAGAGCGCCATCGCCGAGCCGATCGCCAGCGTGGCGTACGTCCACTGCTTGTTCTCGGGCACGGTGAGCGAGCCGGCCGACTTGGGAGCGCTGAACTTCTCGCCGACCGCGTCGAAGATGTGCCCGTAGCCGCCGAGCCGCAGCGGGATGTAGATCACCGCGACGATGATCACGATGTAGATCAGGGCGTCCTTGACGAAGGCGATCAGCGCCGGCGCCCGCAGCCCGGAGGAGTAGGTGTAGGCGGCCAGCACGCCGAAGGCGATGAAGAGCGGCAGGTCCTTGACGAACCAGTTGGCGTTCTCCCCGCCGCCGACGCCCAGCACGTCCAGCACCGCCTGGATGCCGACCAGCTGGAGCGCGATGTAGGGCATCGTGGCCAGGATGCCGGTCAGCGCCACGACCAGGGCGAGCGGCTTGGACCCGTACCGCCCGCGCACGAAGTCGGCCGGGGTGACGTAGCCGTGCACCCGGGAGACCGACCAGAGCCGGGGCAGGAAGAGGAAGACCAGCGGGTACGCGATGATCGTGTACGGCACCGCGAAGAAGCCGGCCGCGCCGGTCGCGTAGACCGCCGCCGGGACGGCGACGAAGGTGTAGGCGGTGTAGAGGTCGCCGCCGAGCAGGAACCACGTCACCCAGGTCCCGAAGCTGCGGCCGCCCAGGCCCCACTCGTCCAGGTGCAGGGCGTCGTCGGCCCGGCGCCAGCGCGAGGCCATGAAGCCCATCACGGTGACCAGCACGAAGAAGAGGACGAAGACGGTCAGGGCCGGTACGTTGACGCCGGTCATCGCGCGCCACCCGCCTTGCGGGCCTTCTCGTCCCGGTTGATCAGCAGGTACGCGGCCACCGTGAAGACGGCCGACACCGGCACCCAGAGCAGCTGGTACCAGTAGAAGAAGGGCACCCCGCCCGCCTCGGGGTCGGTCTTGTCGTACGAGGACACCCAGAGCATCGCGACGATCGGCACGAGCAGGGCGAGCCCGGCCAGGACCCGTTCCGGCGTCACCGCCGGCACGGCCGCCGGGCCCGGTGGCTCGGGCATGACAGGTTCGGTGGCAGCAGGATCTGACGACATGGTTCGGCTCCGCTCCAGAGGGCTCACCCCGACGGCGCCGCAGCCCCGGAGCACCGCACAGCCCCCCGGAACCCGCCGAGCAGCACCACTGGTGATCGACAGTCAATACGGGTGCGAAATCTAGAGCATGGCGTGATCTGTGTCACCGGGAACGACAGAACTTCCCGCATTCCGGACGCTCCGCGCGCCGGGGCGGGCCGCCGCGCGCCGGGCCCGTGCACGAAGGCACCGGCGTACGCCGTGCGTACGCCGGTGCCGGGAGAGCGGTGGGGGAGCGGCCGGAAGCCTACTCGGGGCGCTTGAGCCGGGTGATGAACTTGTACCGGTCGCCGCGGTAGATGGACCGCACCCACTCGACCGGGTCGCCGTCCGCGTCGAAGGAGTGCCGGGCGAGCTGGAGCATCGGCAGCCCGAGGTCGGAGCCGAGCAGCCCGGCCTCGCGCGGGGTGGCCAGGGTGGTCTCGATGGTCTCCTCGGCCTCGGCCACCGTGACGCCGTACACCTCGCGCAGGGCCGTGTACAGCGAGTTGTGCTTGGCCAGGTTGCGGCGCAGGGCCGGGAAGCGCTTCGCGGAGAGGTGGGCGACCTCGATGGCCATCGGGTCGCCGTTGGCCAGCCGCAGGCGCTCGATCCGCAGCACCCGCCCGCCGGGCTTGATGTCCAGCAGCGGGGCCAGCCGGTCGTCGGCGGTGATGTAACCGATCTCGATCAGCCGGGAGGTGGGCTCCAGGCCCTGGGCGCGCATGTCCTCGGTGTAGGAGGTGAGCTGGAGCGCCTGGGCGACCTTGGGCTTGGCGACGAAGGTGCCCTTGCCCTGGATGCGCTCCAGCCGCCCCTCGACCACCAGCTCCTGGAGGGCCTGGCGGACGGTGGTGCGCGAGGTGTCGAACTGGGCGGCGAGTGCCCGTTCGGGCGGTACCGGGGTACCGGCCGGCTGGGTCTCGGTGAGCTGCAGCAGATGGCGCTTGAGGCCGTAGTACTTGGGCACCCGCGCGGTGGCGTCCGCGCCGGTCTGCGCGGGGAGGTTCTTCACCTGGGGGTCGTTGACCTGGGCCGTGCTGCCCCCGTCGCTGCTCATCGGACCTGTCTCCCGCTTCTCGCGGGGTCTTTGGGCGCCCCGCCGCATCGTTAACAACTCACATCGTTGCATGTATGGCTACGGAACGAATACCTCATCACGCGATGAACGATGTGCGGTGTCGGCTTGATAACGGGTGGTCCGGATCGGTCTAAGAGCCGTTGACAGGCCCATTGGTCTAGGCCAAGCTCCAGGCATCTGGTCTACACCACTAGATCGGTAACTATGAATCCCCCCACCCGTTCGATGGGCTCCGCGGCACCTTTCCTCCCGCTTTATGTGGGTCTGCCGCTGCCACCCGACGGGGGTCACTCAGGCATCCCTCAGGAGGATGGCGTGAAGCGTCAGCTCATCGCGGCGGTCGGCGTCGCAGCAATGGTCGTCGGCCTGGCGGCTTGTGGTTCGGACGCCAAGAGCGACGGCGACAAGGCCGGCTCGTCCTCGTCCGCCGCCAAGAACTACAGCGGCAAGACGCTCAAGGTGTGGCTGATGTCCGGCTCGGCCCCCAAGGGCTGGGACGACGCGGTCAAGACCGAGTTCGAGTCCACCTACCCGGGCTCCAAGGTCGAGTACCAGATCCAGGAGTGGACCGGCATCGGCCCCAAGGTCACCGCGGCGCTGTCCGAGGGCTCGGTCGACGTCCTCGAGGTCGGCAACACCCAGACCGCGGGCTACGCGGCCACCGGTGGTCTCCTCGACATCACCAAGGACAAGGCCGCCCTGGGCGGTGCCGACTGGAACGACAACCAGAGCGAGTCCGCGATCCTGGACGGCAAGCAGTACGCCGCCCCGTGGTTCGTGACCAACCGCGTGGTCGCCTACAACAAGGAGATCTGGGGCAAGGCGAACATCACCACGCCGCCGAAGACCCTGGACGAGTTCTACGCCGACCTGGAGAAGGTCAAGGCCGTCCCCGGCGTCACCGACCCGATCTACATGCCCGGCCAGGAGTGGTACACCTACTTCGGTCTGCTCACCAGCGAGGGCGGCAAGCTGGCGAAGAAGGACGGCGACAAGTGGGCCGGCGGTCTGTCGACCCCCGAGGCGCAGAAGGCCTTCGACACCTACAAGAAGCTGCAGAGCTACTCGGCCACCGCCGCCAAGGACGGTGACGAGGCCAAGCCGCAGCAGAAGGACGTCTTCGCCAAGGGCGACATCGGCTCGATCATCGGCCTCGGCTGGGAGATCCCGACCGAGAAGGAGATGCCGAAGGAGAAGATCGGCTACTTCCCGCTCCCGGGCAAGACCGCCGACAAGGCCTCCGGCGTGTTCCTCGGCGGCTCGAACCTGGCCATCGCCCAGGCGAGCAAGAACACCGACATGGCCAAGGACTTCCTGAAGATCGCCCTCAACGACAAGAACGAGGGTCTCGTCGCGGGTGCCGGCAGCATCCCGAACAAGAAGTCGCTGGACGACAAGGTGGTCGGCGACTTCGCCGCGGCCGCCAAGGTCGCCGCCTCCTCCGGCGGGATCACCCCGACCACGCCGAACTGGGCGAGCGTCGAGAACAACCCGAACCCCATCAAGGAGTTCCTGACCGGCGCCCTGACCGGTGACTACGCCGCCGCCGCCAAGAAGGCCGACGACGAGATCGCCAAGCGTCTGAACGCCAAGCAGTAGTAGTCGAGCGGCGTCGCTCACCGGCCCCCGGCGGGGGGCCGGTGGGCGGCGCCTGTCCGTCGTGGTCAGGTTCCAGGAAGAGAGAACGATGGCTGTGCATTCGGAGCGGGTGCAGACACAGTCCCCGGACACAGGGAAGGCTGCTGTGGCCACTATTGAGACGAGCGTCGCCGGCGGCGCCGAGGGCACTCCGAAGAAGAGCACCAGAACAGCGGGCGGACCGGGCTTCGGCACGCGGTTCGCCCCGTACCTGCTGCTGCTGCCGGCCACCGTGGTGACCCTGGGCCTGCTGGGCTGGCCCCTGCTGAAGACCGTGCTGGTCTCGTTCCAGAACCTGAACGCGCGCCAGCTCGTCCAGCACCTGACCGAGTGGAACGGCTTCGAGAACTACACCGAGCAGCTGACCAACGCCGACTTCTGGGCGGTCACCGGCCGGACGGTCGCGTTCACCCTGGTCAACGTGGTCCTGATCATGGTCGGCGGTTCGCTGGTCGGCCTGCTGCTCAACCGGCTCGGCAAGAAGATGCGGCTGGTGCTCTCGGTCGGCCTGCTCCTCGCCTGGGCCATGCCGGTGGTCGCCGCGACCACCGTCTACACCTGGCTGTTCGACACCCGCTTCGGTGTCGTGAACTGGTTCCTGGACCAGCTGGGCTGGCACTCGATGGCCGCCTACAACTGGACCGGCAGCCAGTACTCCACCTTCTTCGTGATCATCCTGCTGATCGTCTGGGGCTCGATCCCCTTCGTGGCGTTCAACATGTACGCCGGTCTGACGACCATCCCGAAGGAGCTCTACGAGGCGGCCCGGATGGACGGCGCCGGCCCCGCCAAGATCTTCACCTCGGTGATCTTCCCCAGCCTGCGGCCGTTCTTCCTGGCCACGACCTTCCTTGAGGTCATCTGGGTCTTCAAGGCCTTCACCCAGGTCTACGCGATCAAGGCGGGCGGCCCCGACTCGCTCACCCGGACGCTGCCCGTCCACGCCTTCCTGGAAGGTTCCGGCGCCCAGCACTACGGGACCGGCGCCGCGATCGCGGTGCTCACCATCCTGATGCTCGGCGTGCTGATGGCGTACTACTTCCGGATCATTCTGAAGCAGGAGGACGAGCTGTGAGGCGCTCGCTCATCGGACGTACCTGGCCGAACGTGATCGCGCTCGTCCTCTTCGTCTTCTTCATCTTCCCGGTCTACTGGATGGTCATCACGGCCTTCAAGGACGACAAGGACATCGTCAGCCGGACGCCGGTCTTCCTGCCGATCCACGCGACGTTCGACCACTTCACCACGGCGGTCAACGCGCCCAAGTTCTGGACGTACGTCACCAACAGCTTCACGGTGACGGTCGTCGCGGTGCTGATCTCGCTGGTGATCGCGACCCTGGCGTCCTTCGCCATCGCCCGGATGCGGTTCCGCGGCCGCAAGGCCTTCGTCCTGGTCGTGATGGCGGCGCAGATGGCGCCCTGGGAGGTCATGACCATCGCGGTCTACCTGATCGCCCGCGACAGCGAGATGCTGAACAGCCTGGTCCCGCTGACCGCCTTCTACATGATGATGGTCCTGCCCTTCACCATCTGGACGCTGCGCAGCTTCATCGCCGCCGTCCCGAAGGAGCTGGAGGAGTCGGCGATGGTGGACGGCTGCACCCGCACCCAGGCCTTCGTGAAGGTGATCTTCCCGCTGCTCGCCCCGGGCCTGATGTCGACCTCGCTGTTCGGCTTCATCACCGCGTGGAACGAGTTCCCCCTGGTCCTGATCCTGAACAAGACCGAGGGGCAGACCCTGCCGCTCTGGCTGTCCTCGTTCCAGACCAACTTCGGCACCGACTGGGGTGCCACCATGGCCGCCTCGACGCTGTTCGCCCTCCCGGTGCTGATCCTCTTCGTATTCCTCCAGCGCAAGGCCGTCGGTGGCTTGACCGACGGTGCAGTGAAGGGCTGACGCGACGTGAGCATCCTTGTCCCCACCCTCCCGGCCAGCGACCAGCTGCACCGTGACGCGCTGACCGTCCTGCAGCCCGGCTTCGTCGGCACCGAGCCCCCGGAGTGGGTCCGCCGCCACCTGGCGGCCGGCCTCGGTTCGGTCGCGCTCTTCGACCGCAACGTCACCGGTCTCGACCAGCTGTCGGCGCTCACCAGGGCGCTGCGCGAGGAGAACCCCGACCTCCTGATCGCGATCGACGAGGAGAGCGGCGACGTCACCCGCCTGGAGGCCGGCTCCGGCTCCTCCTGGCCGGGCAACTTCGCCCTCGGCGCGATCGACGACCCGGCGCTGACCCGCGACGTCGCCCGCGAGCTGGGCCGCGCGCTGGCGGCCGCCGGCGTCAACTACAACTGGGCGCCCACCGCGGACGTCAACTCCAACCCGCGCAATCCGGTGATCGGCGTCCGCTCCTTCGGCGCCGACCCGGAGCTGTGCGCCCGCCACACCGCGGCCTGGGTCGAGGGCCTGCAGTCGGCCGGCGTGGCCGCCTGCTCGAAGCACTTCCCCGGGCACGGCGACACCGCGGTCGACTCGCACCACGGCCTGCCGGTGATCGACGTCGACCTGGCCACCCTGCGCGCCCGCGACCTGATCCCGTTCCAGGCCGCCATCGCGGCCGGCACCAAGGCCGTGATGACGGCCCACATCATGATCCCGGCGCTCGACCCGAAGCTGCCGGCCACGCTCAGCCCCCGCGTGCTGCGCGACCTGCTGCGCGCGGCCCCGGCCGACGGCGGCCTCGGCTACCAGGGCCTGATCGTCAGCGACGCGATCGAGATGGGCGCCATCGCCGACACCTTCGGCATGGGCGAGGGCACCGTCCTGGCCCTGGCGGCCGGTGCGGACGCGATCTGCGTCGGCGGCGGGCTGGCCGACGAGGACACCGTGCTGCTGCTGCGCGACGCCATCGTGGCGGGCGTGCGGGCCGGCAAGCTCCCGGAGGAGCGGCTGGCCGAGGCCGCCGACCGGGTGCGCGCGCTCGGCAGCTGGGGCCGGATCGCGGCCCAGGGCGAGCGGCTGGAGCCCGATCTGGCGGTCGGCCTGCGGGCCGCCCGCCGCGCGCTGCGGGTGGTCCGGGCGCCGGGCCGGGAGGCCCTGCCGGTGACCGAGCGCCCGTACGTGGCCTCGTTCTCCGACGAGCCCAACATCGCCGTCGGCGCGGTGACCCCGTGGGGCGTGGCCGACATGCTGGCCGACCGCTTCCCCGGCACCCGCACCCGGGAGGTCGGTCCGAAGGACGCCGCCCCGGAGCAGCTGGACGCGCTGGTCGCCGAGGTGGTGGCCGGCGCCGAGGGCCGCCGCCTGGTGCTGGTGGTCCGCGACGCGCACCGCTACGCCTGGATGTCCGCCGCGCTGTCCCGGCTGGTGGCGGCCCGCCCGGACGCCGCGGTGGTCGAGATGGGCCTGCCCCAGTCCGAGCCGGTCGGCGCGCTCCACATCGCCACCCACGGCGCCGCCCGGGTCTGCGGGCTGGCGGCCGTCGAGGTGCTCACCGGCCAGTCGGGAGCGATCGGCTGAGGTCCCGTCGGACCGTGACCCCGGGGGCCGGGAAGGCCTCCGCGAGCGGGCCCGTCATGCGCATGGCGCATGGCGGGCCCGTTCCGTTTTCCCGCCGTTGGCCTGCGGCGTTCCCAGATGACGGTGTTCCCTCAAATCGGCCTTAAGACAGCCTTAAGTTCTACTTAGGGTGATGACGTCGCAACTGATCGCCACGGGCTACAACGGGTCTGCAACGTCCTTGTCGGCCTGGCCATTTGGCGTTGACACCGCCAGTGGTCTAGGCCAGGCTCCAGTCCATCCGGTTCGAACTTCAACCTCACCGGATGTGGTATAGGCCCTTCCTGAAGCACTTCGCCGTCCCCGCCCGGATCCCTCCCGGCGGACGCGCCATCACGCTGCCGGCGGGCACAGGCTCTAGCACCCTCGGAGGATGGCGTGAAGAAGCGTCAGCTCATGGCGACGTTCGGGATCCTGGCGCTCGCCGCCGGATTGACGGCCTGTTCCTCGGGCGGCTCGCCCTCGGGCGACGGCAAGGCCGCCACGGCGGACCCGAAGTCCGCCACCGGCACGGTCACCGTCTGGCTGATGGACGACGCCCAGAAGAACTGGCCGGACCTCGTGCAGCGGGTGAACGACGAGTTCGCGGCGAAGTACCCCAACGTCACCCTGCGGCTGGCCTACCAGGGGTGGGCCGACAAGGTCGGCAAGCTGGACAAGGCGCTCGCCGAGGGCAACGCCCCCGACGTGGTGGAGCTCGGCAACACCGAGACCATGAAGTACGTGCTCGCCGGCGCGCTGGCCCCGGTGGAGCGCTCCAGCTTCGACAACTCGGACGCCTGGATCAAGGCGCTCGCCAACACCTGCACCTACCAGGACAAGCTCTGGTGCGTGCCGTACTACGCGGGCGCCCGGGTCGCCATCTACAACGCGACGGCCTTCCAGACGGCCACCGGCAGCGCGGAGTTCCCCAAGACCGAGGACGAACTCAAGGCGGCCCTGGACAAGGTCGCGGACAAGAACAAGGCCGACAAGGGCTACTCCGCGCTCTACCTGCCCGGCCCGTACTGGTACGCCGCGATGAGCTACGTCTCCGCGTACGGCGGCGCCATCGCCCGCTTCGACAGCGCCGGGAACTGGCACGGCACGCTCAGCGACCCGAAGTCCCAGCAGGGGCTGAACCACTTCGTCGACCTGGTGCGCAAGTACAACAAGGGCGACCTGGCGGTCAACGAGCAGAACCAGTTCGAGGCGATGGCCCGCGGCCACGCCGGGGCCTTCTACGGCAACGGCTACGAGGCCTCCAGCGTGACCGCGCCGGTCACCGGCGACCCGACCCTCAAGGACGCCGTCAAGCTGGCCACCATGCCCGGCCCGGGCGGCAAGCCGCTGCCGACCTTCATCGGCGGCTCGGACCTCGCCGTCACCGCCAAGTCGCCGTCGGCCGCGCTGGCCACCGACTGGGTCCGGATGTTCACCAGTACCAAGTCCCAGCAGGCGCTGGCGGACAAGGACATCCTGCCGAACAACCTCACCCAGCTGAACCCGCTGAAGAGCAAGCCGGCGACCGCCGCCGCGGCCAACGCGGTGCCGGACGCCTGGTTCACCCCGCTGGCGCCGGGCTGGGGCGCGATCGAGAAGCAGAAGATCCTGCCCGACATGCTCACCGCGATCCTCAAGGGCAACAAGCCGGTGGACCAGGCCGCCAAGGAGGCGGACGCCGCGATCGACCAGCTGATCAACAAGCAGGGCTGAGCCGCCCCGGCGGGGCCGGCGCCCCGGGGAGAGCCCCTTCCGGACCACCGGGAGGGGCTCTCGGATGTGCCGCGCGGGGGAGTCCCCGTACGATTGCCGCAGGAATCACGGAACCACCGCAGCGAGTGTGCGGACTCGCCGCCGTAGAGGTCCTCGCCGGGCATCCCCGTCCGGGCGGGGTCGAACCATCTCATCGGAGGCACATCCTGATGTCCGACCCGCAGACTGCCCCCGTCCCCGGCCGGATCATGGCGGCGGAGATGGCCGAGCAGCCGGCCGTCCTGCGGCGCATCCTCGACGAGGGCGCCCCGAAGATCTTCGACATCGCGGCCCGGATCGCCGCCCGCAACCCTCGCTTCGTCCTGCTCACCGCGCGCGGCACGTCCGACAACGCGGCGCTCTACGCCAAGTACCTGGTCGAGATCCTGCTCGGCAAGCCGGCCGGTCTGACCTCGATGTCCACCACCACCGCGTACGGCGCCAAGCCGGACCTCACGGACGTGCTGGTCGTCACCGTCAGCCAGTCCGGCGGCTCGCCGGACCTCGTCGCCTCCACCAAGGCGGCCCGCGAGGCCGGTGCGATCACGCTGGCGGTCACCAACAACGCCTCCTCGCCGCTCGCCGAGGTCTCCGAGTTCCACATCGACGTGCTGGCCGGCCCGGAGAAGGCGCTGCCCGCCACCAAGACCTACACCGCCGAGCTGCTCTCGCTCTACCTGCTGGTCGAGGGCCTGCGCGGCGGCGACGGCGCGGCCGCCCGCGAGCTGCCGGAGCTGGCCGCCGGCATCCTGGCCCGGCAGCCCGAGGTGAAGGCCCTGGCCGAGCGCTACCGCTTCGCCCAGCGCCTGGTCATCACCTCGCGCGGCTACGGCTACCCGACCGCCCGCGAGGCGGCGCTGAAGCTCATGGAGACCACCTACATCCCGGCCTCCCCGTTCTCCGGCGCCGATCTGCTGCACGGCCCGCTGGCCATGGTCGACAACGTCTCCCCGGTCATCGCGATCGTCCCGGAGGGCAAGGGCGGGGAGGCCCTGCAGCCCGTCCTGGACCGCCTGCGCGGCCGCGGCGCGGACCTGGTGGTCATCGGCCAGCGACAGCAGGTGGACGCCGCCTCGGCGGGCTTCGTGCTGCCGGCCGGCGTACCCGAGGAGGTCCAGACGGTCCTGGAGATCCTGCCGCTGCAGCTGCTGGCCTACGAGGTCACCATCGCCCGCGGCCAGGACCCGGACGCCCCGCGCGCCCTGGCCAAGGTCACCGAGACGCACTGACCGCGGGCGCCACGACGCCGCACCCCCGTCCACGGGCCGTGGACGGGGGTGCGGCGTTTGAGCGGCCGGAGCGGTCCGCGGGTGTCCCGCCGGGGCGGGGAGCGCCCCCGGCCGGGGGCGGGAAGCACTACGGGCCACGGCGCCGACACGGGACCCTCAACCCATGCGGCACCGCAGCCCGGAGCTGTCGTCGGGTACCGGGACGACCGAGAACTGTGCGGGGTCCTCGCTCGGCGGTATCCGACCGAGGAGCGGCGTCGCGCGGTCAGGGCAGTTGCGCGGCGGCCTCTCCTTGGTGCTCTTTCATTGTGGACTAGACCAATCTGGGTTGTCCAGGGGACCCCGAAAATTGGTCTGGACAACCTGCGGTCACCCGCGCGCGGGCGGGTGCGCCACGTCCCCGCCCGGGACCTGGAGCTACGCTCGCCATGTGCCCTCGCTGAACGAACTCGTCCGCCGCCACACCACCCTGACCGGTGCCGACGTGGACTGGCTCCACATGCTGGTCTCGGAGTGGCAGCTGCTCTCCGACCTCTCCTTCGCCGACCTGGTCCTGTGGATCCCCACCTGGGACGGCATCCGGTACGTCTCGGTGGCCCAGATGCGGCCCAACACCGGGCCCACCTCCTACCAGGACGACATGGTCGGCCACCTCGTCCCGCGCGGCCGCCGGCCCCTGCTGGACGCCGCCTTCGACGAGGGGCGGATCGTGCGCGAGGGCGATCCGGAGTGGCGCGAGGAGGTGCCCGTCCGGGTCGAGTCGATCCCGGTGCGGCGCGAGGGCAAGGTGCTCGGCGTGATCGCCCGCAACACCAACCTGCTGACCGTCCGCACCCCCAGCCGGCTCGAACTCACGTACCTGCAGAGCGCCTCCGACCTGGCCCAGATGATCGCCGCCGGGACGTTCCCGTACCACGGAGTCGAGCAGACCGACATGGACGCCGCCCCCCGGGTCGGCGACGGCCTGATCCGGCTCGACGCCGACGGCATCGTCACCTACGCCAGCCCCAACGCGCTCTCCGCCTACCACCGCCTCGGGCTCACCACCGACCTGGTCGGCAGCCACCTCGGCCGGGCCACCGCCGAGCTGGTCCCGCCCTCGCGGTCGGCGGTGCACGAGGCACTGGTGAAGCTGGCGAGCGGCTGGGCGCCGCGCCAGACCGAGGTCGAGGTGCAGGGCGGGGTGGTGACCCTGCGGGCGATCCCGCTGAAGCCCAAGGGCACCCTGACCGGCTCCCTGGTGCTCTGCCGCGACGTCACCGAGCTGCGGCGGCGCGACCGCGAGCTGATGACCAAGGACGCCACCATCCGGGAGATCCACCACCGGGTGAAGAACAACCTCCAGACGGTGGCGGCCCTGCTGCGGCTGCAGTCCCGCCGGATGGACTCGGACGCCGGCCGGGCCGCGCTGGACGAGGCGGTGCGCCGGGTCGGGTCGATCGCGATCGTGCACGAGACGCTCTCCCAGGCGCTGGACGAGCAGGTCGCCTTCGACGAGATCGCTGACCGGGTGCTGGCCATGGTGATGGAGCTGTCCCAGGACGGCCGGGTGGCGACCCGGCGCAGCGGGAGCTTCGGCATCCTCTCCGCCGAGGTGGCCACCCCGCTGGCGATGGTGCTCACCGAGCTGCTGCAGAACGCGCTGGAGCACGCCTTCGGGCCGTCCGCCTCCGGGAACCTGGAGGTCAGCGCGTTGCGCGGGCGGGCCCCGGCCACCGGCATGGGCTGGTCGGACAGCTGGAACGGCGGCGCCCGGCCGGAGGAGTACCTGCTGATCACCGTGCAGGACGACGGCCGGGGCATGCCGGAGGGATTCGACCCGCAGCAGGCGGGCAACCTCGGGCTGCAGATCGTCCGGACCCTGGCCACCGGGGAGCTGGGTGGCACCTTCGACATGGTGGCGGGACCGAACGGCGGCACCAAGGTGATCCTGGAGATCCCGGTGCCCTGAGCCGTCCCGGCTCGACGGACACGGCGCGGCACCCGAGGCGCAGTGGAGTGTGCCGGGGGCGTGTACCCGGAACGGGCGCCGGGTGCGCACCTCCGCACCACCGCAGGTGGCCGTCGGGAAGTGACCCGAACGGCGGGTGGCCGCCGCGCGTGACCGGGCGCGGAAACAGAAACGAGGCCCTGTCGACCGGGGGGGTGGGTCGACAGGGCCTCTCAACCCGTTCCGGCCGTCGGGGGGAGTCGGCCGGAACGGGGGCTCTGGGTGATACGACACCTCACCGGTGCGTTGCACACGGTGAGCGCCTCAGCTCCACAATATTGCTCTAAGTGAACAGTATCAAGTGCCTGGGCGGCCCGGTGTCGTCGGACCGTGTCGAGCAAGGTCCTTTGTACGGAAGGCTTCGCCAGGAAGTGCAGGGAAGCCCTTGATCATGTGTTGATCGGCACTGCGGTCACTACTGGTGTTACGGCGTGTGATCAGGCGGTGCGGGCGCGGTTGCGGGCAGCGCGGCGCTTCATCGCGCGACGCTCGTCCTCGCTCATACCGCCCCAGACGCCGGCATCCTGGCCGGTCTCGAGCGCCCACTGCAGGCACTGCTCCATGACCGGACAGCGGCGGCACACGGCCTTGGCTTCCTCGATCTGCAGCAGAGCAGGACCGGTGTTCCCGATCGGGAAGAAAAGCTCCGGGTCCTCTTCGCGGCAGACAGCGCGGTGGCGCCAGTCCATGGTCGTCCAACTCCTCCTGCCGGCGGGGGTGACCCGATCGGCATAATCGATGGCTTGTGAATGTGAACGCTTTCACGAATCCCGCAACAGCAAAAGAGACCAAAGGCCCATCGGGCCCGGGTGGTCTGTGCTGGGGAGGGATTCGGCGATTCGAGGGACACTCCGCGGTCGGCACCCGCCAGGGTCTGTGGTTGCCGTCGCTGCGATGTGTCCCGATCGCCATGTAGAGGTTCGCAAACCTCGGGCCCGGATACAACCCCCTTCAGGGAGGAATTTTTGATTCTTCGGTGTCGCCTAGCTCACAGCCAGTACTTCTATGGAGTGAAGGGGGCTTGTGCGTTCGAGAAGAAGGGAGAACCCTCCTTCCAGTCACACAATCACACGCAGTGCCCGCCGTACGCCTGTGAAACTGACGCGACTCCTGTCTCCAAGGTGGTCCCCGTCCACCTGGAATGGGGCCGGTTCCTGCGAAACCAAGGTGAAGTGCCGAGCGTCGTGGTAGGAGACGACGTGCTTTCCGGACGGGCCGGCAGGGGCGGCGCCATCGGCCGAAGGCGTGTGCGACCGCAGGATCTGACGGACCGTTCGAGCGGTGCCGAACGCGGTCATCCGGGTGATGCCGAAGACATCGAGGTCCGTGTCGAAGGAGGCGAGCGGGGAGGGGTAGACCGGGCGGTTGCCCAGGAACGTCCACGGCGAGGTGTTGCTGACTATGGCCAGCACCAGGCCCGGCACCGGCGCCCGGCCCGGCAGTTGCAGGGTGACGGGGCCCGATCGGCGCTGCTCACGCTGGGTGACGTAGTGCCGGAGCGCCTGCCCGACGTAGAGCGCGTGGGTCGACCTGCGCCCCGCTCTGCGCTGCTCCTCCACCCGGCCCACCACGCCCGCGTCGAAGCCGAGGCCGGCGGTGAAGGTGAACCAGCGGTCCGGCAGCCCCTCCGTCATCGCCTTGCCCAGGCCGATCGGCCGCTCCCGGCGCTGGTCCAGGGCGTTCAGCAGGGCCCCGGTGGCCTCCACGGGGTCGTTGGGCAGACCCAGCGCGCGGGCGAACACATTGGTCGACCCGCCGGGCACCACGGCCAGCCGGGGGACCTTCTCGCCCGGGCCGTGCGTCAGCAGTCCGTTGACCACCTCGTTGACCGTGCCGTCGCCGCCCAGGGCCACCACCAGGTCGACGGCGCCGTCCTCGACCGCCTCGCGGGCCAGGTCGCGCGCGTGGCCGCGGTACTCCGTCTGGGCCACTTCCAGCTTGAGGTCGCTGCGCAGGGCATGGATCAGGACATCCCTGGTGCGGCCACTGGTGGTGGTCGCTTTCGGGTTGACGACCAGGAGAGCGCGCATGTGCTCAGCCTACGGGGCGGTACGGACCAACCGGCGGCTACCCTGCTGGAGTGACCGCAGAATCCTCCGCACCCGTACCCGCGCCCGGCGCCGACCGGCCGGCGGCCCTGACCGCGGGCGCCGCCATCACCGCCCTGGAGGGCGCCGCACTCGCCGTCGTCGGCGTCTGGGACATGGTGTCCGCCGTGTCCGGCGACTCCAGGCAGCTCGCGCTGAACGAGTTCGGCGGCCTCGTGATCGTCCTGCTCGGCGTGCTGCCGCTGCTGGCCGCCCGGGCGCTGCTCAAGGGCCGCCGCTGGGGCCGCAGCCCGGCGGTGCTGACCAACTCGATCTGCCTGCCGGTGGCCTACTACATGTGGCAGACCGGCGGCGCCATGGTGGCCGTCGGGGCGGCGATCGGCCTGCTCGGGCTGGCCGGCATCGGCGCCCTGCTCAGCCCGAAGGCGACGACGGCCCTCTACGCTCCGCACGAGGGCTGAGCGCGGAGGGCCGGCGACGGCGGCCGCTGAGCGGCCGTCAGTCCTACTCCTCCACCAGGAGCTTCTCCCGGAGCTGGGCCAGGGTACGGGCCAGCAGCCGGGAGACGTGCATCTGCGAGATGCCCACCTCGGCGGCGATCTGCGACTGGGTCATGTTGCGGAAGAACCGCAGCACCAGGATCTTCTGCTCCCGGGGCGGCAGTTGGGCCAGCAGCGGCTTGAGGGACTCGCGGTACTCGACGCCCTCCAGCGCCTCGTCGGTGGCGCCCAGGGTGTCCGCCACGGCCGGCGACTCGTCATCGCTGTCGGGGACGTCCAGCGACAGCGTGGAGTACGCGTTGGCGGACTCCAGGCCCTCCAGCACGTCCTCCTCGGAGATCCCCAGGTGCTCGGCCAGCTCGTGCACGGTGGGGGAGCGGCCGTGCCGCTGGGAGAGCTCACTGGTCGCCGTGGTCAGCGACAGCCGCAGCTCCTGGAGCCGGCGCGGTACCCGGACCGCCCAGCCCTTGTCCCGGAAGTGGCGCTTGATCTCGCCGACGATGGTCGGCGTCGCGTAGGTGGAGAACTCGACCCCGCGTTCGTGGTCGAAGCGGTCCACCGACTTGATCAGTCCGATGGTGGCGACCTGGGTGAGGTCGTCCAGCGGCTCGCCCCGGTTGCGGAACCGCCGGGCCAGGTGCTCCACCAGGGGGATGTGCATCCGCACCAGCTGGTTGCGCAGCTCGACGCGCTCCGCGGAGCCCTCGGGCAGCGCGGACAGCCGGACGAACAGGGCCCGGGCCGCCTCCCGGTCCGGCGCCCCCGAACGGTGCGGCGCCTGCGAGGGCACCGCACCGCGCAGCGCCTCGGCCGCGTCGGGCACCGGGGACTCCGGGGCCGCGGACGGCGGCGAGGGCGTGGGCGACGGATCAGACGTCGGCTCGGTCGGCTGGCTCATCCGGTGGGCGTCCTTCGGGTGCGCTTCGTCGTTGGCGGCGAGGCCGGGAACGCTCGCCTGGGTCGGTACGGCAGGGCCCGCCGTCGCGAGGCCGGTACGGTCCAGATCACTCACGGCCATTCCCCCGTTCCGTTCCGGGAGCACCGGGACCTGGGGTGGTCCCGGATTCGTCTCGTTGGTCGTACCGCGTGGTGGGCGGTACCGGGAGCCGTCCGCCGGCCCGCGTGGCGCCGGACGGACGGCTCTTGTTCGGTGCTGCTGTGGCGGCCCTAATGGGCGGCGGACCCGCCGCGCTTCTTGTGCAGGCTGATCGAGACGGTGTTGTCCTCGGCGACCGAGGACTCCACCTCGCCGGCCAGCGCGGAGAGCACCGTCCAGGCGAAGGTGTCCCGTTCCGGGGCACGGCCGTCCGTGGTCGGGGCGGAGACGATGACCTTCAGCGAGTCGCCCACCAGCCGGAACTCGCAGGAGAGGACGGAGCCGGGCACCGCCTGCTGGAGCAGGATGGCGCAGGCCTCGTCCACCGCGATCCGGAGGTCCTCGATCTCGTCCAGCGTGAAGTCCAGCCGGGCCGCCAGCCCCGCCGTCGCTGTTCGCAGCACCGAGAGGTAGGCCCCCGCCGCGGGCAGCCTGACCTCCACGAAGTCCTGTACTCCGGGCTCGCCGTCGATCTGGGACACCCTCACCTCCTGGGTGACGCGCTGTGCTTCCGGGCCGGTGGCCGCGGCACTGTCTGTTGCTTGGCTCAACTGCTTCGCCCCAACTGTCCAGAGGGGTGGTGCGGTACGTACCGGTCATACCCCGGGAGGGGTGGTCGGACGCCGCGCATCCGCCCGAGACGTTACCGCTATCGGTGGGCGGATGTCGCGATCCGGTCCCGCCTTCACGGGAACGAGCGACACCGGGTGCGAGGGTCACTCATGGTAGGCCCTCGCGACGCAGGGTGGCAGCCCCCGGGAGGGACTCGTGGCACCCGGTCGGTCAGCGGGTGCCGGCCGCGGTGAGCGCCTGGCCGGTGAGCCGGTGCACGGTCCACTCGTCCATCTGCACCGCGCCCAGCGACTTGTAGAAGTTGATCGAGGGCTCGTTCCAGTCCAGCACCGACCACTCCACCCGCGAGTAGCCGCGCTCGACGGCGATCCGGGCCAGCTCCAGCAGCAGCGCCTTGCCGTGGCCGCCGCCGCGGGCCTGCGGGCGGACGTAGAGGTCCTCCAGGTAGATCCCGTGCGTCCCGCGCCAGGTCGAGAAGTTGAGGAACCAGACCGCGAACCCGACCGGCTCGCCGGTGGTGTCGTCCTCGGCGACCAGCCCGAACACCGCCGGGGCGGCGCCGAACAGCGACTCGCGCAGCTGTTCCTCGGTGGCGACCGCCTCGTGCGGTGCCTTCTCGTACTCCGCGAGTTCGCGGATCATGGCGTGGATGACCGGGACATCGGTGACTACGGCGGTGCGGATCATGCCACGAGCCTACTTGGCCCGCTCGTCCTCGTCCCAGGCCTGGATCGAGGTCTGGTCGACGATCCGGCCCTCCCGCAGGTCGGCGACCGAGGTGACCAGCACCCGGACCCCGTCGGGATAGCGGCAGGACTCCATGAAGGCGAGGCGGTCGCCGTCCAGGACCACCCGCTCCAGCGTGTGGCTCGTCTCCCGGCCGTAGACGTCGTTCAGCAGGGCGCCGATCTCGTCCCGGCCGTGCACCACCAGCGGGTGGCTGGGCTGGGTCTCGCGGTCGACCACGCGCAGTTCGGCGTCGTCCGCGTAGAGCGCCAGCAGCGCGCCGGCGTCGCCGCGCTCGATGCCCTCGCGCAGCACGCCGGTGTCGAAGGCGGACGGCGCGGCCATGGTGCTCATGTTCTCGCTCCTCCGGTCGGTTCCGTCGGCTCGTACCTCCGAGCGTACGCCCGCCCCGCCGCGGCTCAGCCGGCCGTCACACCGCGCAGGTGGGCCGCGAGCGCGGTGATCGCGGCCGGGTTGCGCGGGCTCTCCACCAGGTCGACGTAGTCCAGGACGAAGATCCGCCCGTTGCGGACGGCGGAGACGCCGGCCAGCGGCGGGAAGGACGTGAGGAACGTCCGCTTGGCCTCGGCGTCCGGGGAGCCGTAGTTGTTGATCACGATCACCTCGGGGTCGCGCTGGACCACGCTCTCCCAGCCCACGGTGGTCCAGGAGTCGGCGAGGTCGCCCATCACGTTCTCCCCGCCGGCCCTGGCGATGATCTCCTGGGGCGCGGCGAACTTCCCCGAGGTGTACGGCTTGTCCTCGCCGCTGTCGTACAGGAAGACGCGCGGCCGGCGCTCGGGCTGCGGGACGGCGGCGACCTGCGCCCGGAAACCGGCGATCAGCGCGTCGGCCCGGTCCCGGACGTCGAAGATCTCGCCCAGGTTGGTCAGGTCGGTGTAGAGCGCGTCCAGGGGGGACATCACCCCGCGCTCGGGGCCCTTGCCGCTGCGGCAGGACTCGCTGAGCACGTACGAGCCGATGCCGAGACCGGCCAGCGCCTGCGGGGTGAAGCCGCCGGCCTCGTCGAAGCCGTAGTGCCACCCGGCGAAGACCAGGTCGGCCCTCGCCTCCAGCGCGATCTCCTTGGTGATCTGCTGCTTGGAGAGCCACCTGGCCTGCTGGTAGCCGTCCTTCCAGGCCACCTTGTCGACCTGGCCCTTGTCGTCGGGCATCACGTAGCCGGCCATCCGGTCGGCCAGGCCGAGCGCGAACATCAGCTCGGTGATGCCCACGTCGTTGGTCACCGTCCGGGCCGGCTTCCGCTCGAAGGTGACCTTCGTACCGCAGTTGTCGACGGTCACCGGGTAGTGGGCGGAGCCGGCGTCGGCGTCCCCGGCGGGGGCGATCTCGGCGCCGCAGGCGGTCAGCGCGAGGGTGAGCAGGGCGGCGGTGGCAACGGCCTTGGTACGCATGGGGGTTCCTCAGCAGGGGGAGTCGGCAGGGTCGGCGGAGTCGGCGGGGCCGGGGGAGGTCCGGACGAGCCGGTCGAAGAGCAACTGGACGGCGCCGGTCCCCGGGTGCTTCACGGGCGTCGCGCGGACGCCGAACACCTCGGCCAGCAGGGCCGGCTCCAGGACCTCGGCCGGCGGCCCGGAGGCGACGATCCGGCCGGCCGCGATGACGTACAGCAGGTCGCAGTGGCCGGCCGCCAGATTGAGGTCGTGCAGGGCCGTGAGCACGGTCGTACCGGCCTCCCGGACCAGCGCCAGCACCTCCAACTGGTGGGCGATGTCCAGGTGGTTGGTGGGCTCGTCGAGCACCAGCACCCGAGGCTCCTGGACCAGCGCGCGGGCGATCAGCACCCGCTGCTTCTCGCCCCCGGACAGGCTCAGGAAGCCGCGCCCGGCCAGGTGGTCCGCGCCCACCCGCCGCAGGGCGCGGGCGCACCGCCCGGTGTCCTCGGCGGTCGGCCGGGCGAAGCCGCCGCGGTGCGGCAGCCGGCCCATGCCGACCACCTCGGCCACCGTGAAGTCGAACTCGGCGGAGTGCTCCTGCGGCAGCGCGGCCACCCGCCGGGCGGCCTCGCGGGCGGCGAGCGCGTGCAGGTCCTCGCCGTCCAGCCGGACGGCGCCGGCGGCCGGGCGCAGCGCCCGGTAGACGCAGCGCAGCAGGGTCGACTTGCCGCTGCCGTTCGGCCCGACCAGGCCGACCACCTGCCCGGCGGCGGCGCCGAGGGTGACGTCGTGGACCAGCCGGGTGCCGGCCAGGTCCACCGAGACGCCGTCGAGGGCGAGGTCCATCAGCGGCCTCCGAAGGTGTAGCCGCGACGGCGCATCAGCAGCAGGAAGCAGGGCACCCCGAGGACGGCGGTGACCACCCCGACCGGCAGTTCGGCCGGCGCCAGCAGGGTGCGCGAGACGATGTCCACCCAGACCAGCAGCAGCGCCCCGGCGAGCGGCGCGACCAGCAGCACCCGGCGGTGCCCGGCGCCGACCAGCATCCGGGTCAGGTGCGGCACCATCAGGCCGACGAAGCCGATCGCGCCGCTGACCGCGACCACGGTGCCGGTGACGGCGGCCGTCACCACGAACAGCTCGCGGCGCAGCCGGTCGCCGTCCACCCCGAGCGAGGCCGCCGTCTCGTCGCCCATGGCGAGGGCGTCCAGCCGCCCGGCCGCGCCGGCCAGGTAGGCGAGACCGGCCAGCACGGTGGCGGCGGCGATCGGGACGGACCCCCAGGTCGCCCCGCCGAGGCTGCCGAGCAGCCACATCATGGCGCTGCGGGCGGCCTCACCGCGCGCGGCGCCGAACACCATCAGCGCCGTCACCGCCGAGAACCCGTAGGACATCGCGGTACCGGTCAGCACCAGCCGCAGCGGGGTGAGCCCGTACGCCGTCCGGGCGGCGGCGTAGACCAGGACCATCGCCAGCAGGGCGGCGGCGAACGCGGAGACCGAGATCGCCCAGACCCCGAGCGAGGCGAACGCGCCCAGCAGCAGCACGGCGTTGGCGCCGACCGAGGCGCCGGAGGAGATGCCCAGCACGAACGGGTCGGCCAGCGCGTTGCGGACCATCGCCTGCACCGCGACCCCGGTGGCCGCGAGCCCGGCGCCGACCACGGCGGCCAGCACCGTGCGCGGCAGCCGGATCTCCCAGACGATCGCGTACGCGGCGGCCTCCCCGGCGTCGAGTCGACCGCCCGTCAGTCCGGCGCCCAGCAGCCGCAGGACGCGGGCCCAGCCGAGTCCGGAGGCACCGAGGGCCACCCCGCAGACCAGGGAGAGCAGCAGCGCCGCGAGCAGGCCGGCGGCCAGCGCCGCGACGGGTATTCGACGGGCCGCCGGTACGGGGGCCGGTGCGGTCACTGCGGTGCTCACGGGCGGCGCGCCTTCGCCTCGGGCCGCGGACGGCAGCGAGGCGGCGCGCCCGGGCACGCAGCTGCCGGGGCGCCATCCCCTCGCAGTCCACGGCGAGTTGTCGGGAGATCGGCGTCCCAGGGCGATCGGGCTCGCGGGCACAGGGCTCCGCCCACCGTTGCGGGTCAGCGCCGGATTCACACCGGACTTCTCCCTCGGACGCCCTGGCAGCATAACAAGCGCCGGGCCGGAGCGACCCTTACCGGGTTCGCGCGCGCGAAAACGCGCGACCGCCCCCGTCCGGCGGTACGGACGGGGGCGGTCGGCGGCGCCTGATCGGTGATCAGGCCTGCTTGGTCTCCCAGAAGATCTTGTCGACCTCGGCGATCAGGTCGAGCAGGGCCTGGCCGGTGGCCGGGTCCGTCGACGCCTTGGCGGCCGAGGCGGCCTTCAGGGTGTCGTTGATCAGCTGGTGCAGCTGCGGGTACTTCTCGAAGTGCGGGGCCTTGAAGTAGTCGCTCCACAGCACCGAGATGTGGTGCTTGACGGCCTCGGCGCGCTGCTCCTTGATGATCAGGGCGCGGGTGCGGAACGCCGGGTCCTCGTTGGCCTGGTACTTCTCCTGGGTGCCCTTGACCGACTCGGCCTCGATCCGGGCCTGCGCGGGGTCGTACACGCCGCAGGGGAGGTCGCAGTGGGCGTGGGCGGTGGCGCGCGGTGCAAACAGACGAGAGAACATGGGAGTCCTTCCTTAGATCGTCTTCCCGCGAGCGAGATTACCCTTCCGGGCACCGGGTTTCGCGGCCGGGCGGCGGGCCTAAGGCAAAAGGCGGAGCCGGAACCGGGCCAATTCGGGCATCGGCCGCGGACGGCCCGTGCGGCAGACTGGACGCGGCGAGCCGGGAGGAGCAGGCGTGGCGCGGATGACGGAACCGGAGGGCGGCACCCCGGGGGGTGGCGCGCCGTTCGGGCTGATCGACGTGGCGGGGCCCTCGATGGTGCCGACCCTGCGCGAGGGCGACCGGCTCCTGGTCAGGTACGGCGCGCGGATCAGACCGGGGGCGGTGGTGGTGTTCCGTCACCCCTTCCAGCAGGACCTGCTGGTGGTGAAGCGGGCCGTCGAGCGGCGGGCCAAGGGCTGGTGGCTGCTCTCCGACAACCGGCCGGTCGACAGCGACAGCCGCAGTTACGGCGCCGTCCCGGACGAGCTGGTGCTCGGCCGGGTGCTGCTGCGGCTGCGCCCGCGCCCGGCCTGGCTGGCCCCGGGGCACCGGCTGGAGCGGCTGCTGCTGGCCGGCCCGCCGGCCCGGATCCCGGGCCTCGCCCGCCGGCTGGGCGTCTGGGTCGACCCCGGCGCCTGGTAGCCGGGGGTACCGGTCAGCCCCCGGCCAGGGCCGAGGCGTCCTGGGCCTCCTGCCGCTTGCGGGCCCGGTACGCGGCGACGTTGGCGCGGGTGGCGCACCGGTCGGAGCAGTACCGCCGGGAGCGGTTGGTGGAGGTGTCCAGGTAGGCGTTGCGGCAGGGCGAGGCCTGGCAGATGCCGAGCCGGTCGGCGCCCAGCTCGGTCAGGTGGACGGCCAGTCCCATGCAGGCGACGGCGCTGAAGTGCGCGGTGGCGGTGGGCGAGTTGTCGGCGAGGTGCAGGTGCCAGCGCGGCCGCCCGGCGTCGTCCAGGTAGTCGTGCCCGGAGACCAGCGGGCTGACGGGGTACTCCATCAGCAGGCTGTTCAGCAGGTCGACGCCGCGGATCTCGTCCCCCTCGGCGGCGGCCTCGAACACTCCGCGCAGCCTGGTCCGGACGGCGCGCAGCCGCGGCAGGTCCGACTCGTCGGCGAGCGCGGCGGCCCGGGAGGATTCGGAGAACAGCGACCGCACGGCGTCCACGGAGGTCAGGGTGTCGGTGCCGCGCTCGGGCTCCTCGGTGTTCACCAGCCGAACGGCCCGTTCGGCGTACGAGGCGAGCTCCACGGTGGTCCTTCCAGAGTCGGTAACGGGCTGACTAGCTCCAGCCTATTACCCGGGCGGGGAAAACGTCGGCGCCCGGCAGGACCGGCCTGCCGGGCGCCGTGCCGGTGCGCTCAGAGCACCTTGGAGAGGAACGCGCGGGTGCGCTCGTGCTGGGGGTCGGTGAGGACGTCGCGGGGGTTGCCGGACTCGACCACCACCCCGCCGTCCATGAAGACCAGGGCGTCGCCGACCTCGCGGGCGAAGCCCATCTCGTGGGTCACCACGACCATGGTCATGCCCTCCTCGGCGAGGCCGCGCATGACGTCCAGGACGTCGCCGACCAGCTCCGGGTCGAGCGCCGAGGTGGGCTCGTCGAAGAGCATCAGCTTGGGCTTCATGGCCAGCGCCCGGGCGATCGCGACCCGCTGCTGCTGGCCGCCGGAGAGCTGCGAGGGGTAGTTCTTCGCCTTGTCGGCCAGGCCGACCCGCTCCAGCAGGGCCATCCCGCGGGTCCGGGCGTCCGCCTTGGACTCGCCCTTGACCTGCACCGGCGCCTCGATGACGTTCTCCAGGGCGGTCATGTGCGGGAACAGGTTGAAGCGCTGGAACACCATGCCGATGTCGCGCCGCTTGAGCGCGACCTCGTTCTCCCGGAGCTCGTAGAGCCGGTCGCCCTTCTGCCGGTAGCCGACCAGCTCGCCGTCGACCCAGAGCCGGCCGGCGTTGATCTTCTCCAGGTGGTTGATGCACCGCAGGAAGGTCGACTTGCCGGAGCCGGAGGGGCCGATCAGGCAGAACACCTCGCCCTGCTTGACCTCCAGGTCGATGCCCTTGAGCACCTGGACCGTGCCGTAGGACTTGTGGACGTCCTCGGCGCGGACCATCGGGCCGCCGTTGCCGGCGTCGGCGGGGGTCTTGGTCAGATCGGTCATACGTGACCACCTCCCTCGAGCCCCGGGACCACGTCGGCGGTGGTCTTCGGGGCGGGCTTCCCGGCGAACAGCCTCCGCAGCCGCTGGATCGGCGTGGGCGGGAGCGTCCGGTTGGAGCCGCGAGCGTAGTGCCGCTCGATGTAGTACTGGCCGATGGTCAGCAGCGACGTGAAGAACAGGTACCAGAGGCTGACCACGATCAGCAGCGGGATGTTCTGGTAGTTGCGCGAGTAGATCACCTGGCCGGCCCGGAAGATCTCCTCCAGGGAGATCACGCTGACCAGCGAGGTGGTCTTCAGCATCGAGATGGTCTCGTTGCCGGTGGGCGGGATGATCACCCGCATGGCCTGCGGGAGCACGATCCGCCGCATGGTCTGGAAGCGGCTCATGCCGAGCGCGTGCGAGGCCTCGCTCTGGCCCTCGTCGACCGACTGGATGCCGCCGCGGACGATCTCCGCCATGTAGGCGGCCTCGTTGAGGCCCAGGCCCAGCAGGGCGGCGACGAAGGTCGGGATCAGCACGTTGGTGGACTCGGACCAGAACTCCGGTCCCCACGGTACGCCGATCGAGAGCTTGGCCCAGATCAGGCCGAGGAAGTTCCAGAAGACCAGCTGCACCAGGACGGGCGTGCCGCGGAAGATCCAGATGTACATCCACGCGGTGCCGGAGAGCAGCGGGTTGGGGGAGAGCCGCATCACCGCGAGGATGATGCCGCCGACCACGCCCATGATCATGGCGAGCGCGGTCAGCTCCAGCGTGACGAGCATGCCGTGCACGATGCTGTCGTGGAAGAGGTACTTCCCGACGATGTCCCACTTGAAGGCGGGATTGGTGAAGAGGGCGCTCAGCAGCATCGCCGCGAGCAGGGCGATGACGACGGCGCCCGCCCAGCGTCCGGGGTGGCGGACGGGGACGGCCTTGATGGTCTCAGGCCGTCCCTTCGTCGCCTTCCCCTTGTCCAGAGAGTTCACGGTGTGGCCTCGGGGGAGAGAGAGTCAGGCGGAGGGTCAGCTGACGGCGCCGTTGACGGTCGACTTGTCGATCGCACCGGCCTCGACGCCCCACTTGGAGAGGATCTGCTTGTAGGTGCCGTCGTCGATCAGCGACTGCACGGCGCTCTGGACGGCGGGGGTGAGGGCCGAGCCCTTGGCCAGCGCGATGCCGTAGGGGGCCGCGTCGTAGGTGGCGCCGACCTTCTCCAGCTGCCCGCCGGACTGCTTGATCGCGTAGTCGACGACCGGGGAGTCGGCCATCATGAGCTGGTCGCGGCCGGAGACCACGGCGTTGGTGACGTCGGTCTGGAGGTCGAACTTGTCACCGTCGTTGACGATGCCCGGCTTGCCGGCCTGGGCGCAGGCGGGGTTGCGGGTGTCGGTGATCTCCTGCGCCTGCGTGGTGCCGGTCTGGACGGCGACCTTCTTGCCGCACAGGTCGGCGGGGTCGATCTTGTCCGGGTTGCCCTTCTTCACCGCGATGGCGCTGCCCGCGTTGAAGTAGGTGACCATGTCGACGGTCTGCTCGCGCTCCTTGTTGTCCGTCAGGGACGACATGCCGATCTGGAACTTGTTCGACTGGATGCCGGGGATGATCGCGGTGAAACCGGAGTCCTGGACGTCGACCTTGAGGCCGAGCCTGGCGGCGACCGCGGTGATCAGGTCGACGTCCATGCCCTCGATCTTGCCGTTGTCGGCCTTGAACTCGTTGGGAGCGTACGAGGCGTCCGAGCCGACCGTGAGCTTCCCGGCGGACTTGATGTCGGCGGGGACGAGGGCGGCCAGCTTGTCGTCGGCCTTCACCTCGTTGACGGTCGCGCCGGCGTTGGGGGCGCCGGTGCTCTCGTCCTTGCTGCTGCTACAGGCGGTGAGGGCCAGGGAGACGGACGCGAGTACCGCGCCGGCGGCGAGGAGACGGGTGCGCGGGGTACGGGCGGTCATGGGGGATCTCCTCCTGAGGGAGAGGTCGGGCGGAGCGCGCCGCGGGGAGCGGCACACCGGGGCAGCAGGCCGTACGGCGCTGTACGGGATGTATGTCGCGGTACGTCGTCGAACGGGCAGAGCCGGTCGTGCTGGGCCTGAGCAGGCTTCGCGCAGGGTGGTGCGTGGTACTGCTTCCGCCACCCTCCGCCGAGGTGGACGTTGATCGAACCGCCTCGACCAGTGGCCGGCTCGATCGGAGATGGGGGGAATCCTGCCATCTGATGACGGTCGGATGGCCCTCATTCAGATCAAAATCGGATAACGGGGGGTCACACTGTCCGCTATTCGGACCAATACCGTGTCCCTGTCACCCTGCGTATAAGTATGCAGATCTCCCCGCGCTCTGCCCGGAGGCCCGCCCGTGTGCCCGCCGGATGGGTCCCCCGGCCGCGCCGCCCGGTGATGACGCCTGGTGACGGCGCCCACGGACGGCGCCCGGTGACGGTGCCCGGTGTCCGCGCCCGCGCGGCCGCTCAGATGCCGCCGTTGACCACCGCGTTCTGGGCCGCCCCCGCGGCGACGTTCCACTTGGCGAGGATCTTGTCGTACTCGCCGCTGCGGATCAGCTGGTCCACCGCCTTGGTCAGTACGTCGCGCAGGTCGGTGTCCTCCTTGCGCACCGCGATCCCGTACGGGTTCGACCGGGACTGCGCGCCGGTCACCTCGAAGCGGTTACCGCCGTCGGTGGTCTTCGCCGCGTAGGCGGCCACCGGGAAGTCGTCCAGGCCGGCGGCCGCCGTGCCCGCGGCGACCTCGGCCAGCGCCTTGGCGTCGCTGTCGAACTTGTGGACGGTCAGCGGCTTGCCGCTCCGGCCGCAGGCCAGCACCTGGCGGGCGACGATCTCGTCCTGGGTGGTGTTCTGCTGCACCGCGACGACCCGGCCGCACAGGTCGTCCAGCGTGCGGACGCCCTTGGGGTTGCCCTTCTGGACGATGATCGAGGTGCCGGCGATGAAGTAGTCCACGAAGTCCACGCCCGGGTCGACCTGCTTGCCCGCGTCGTCGACGCCGTCCCGGCGCTGGCGGATGTCGCTCAGACCGGACATCGCCACGTCGACCTGCTTGGCGTGCAGGTTCGGTATCAGCTTCTCGAACGGGGTGTCGACGACCTCGATCCGCAGGCCGAGGATCTTGCCGACGGCGTTGGCGATGTCGGGGTCGATGCCGTCCGGCTTGCCGTCCGCACCCCGGAAGTCCACCGGCGCGTAGTTGAGGTCCGAGGCGATCCGGAGCACGCCCGCGGTGCGCTGGGCCTGGGGGATCCGGCCCCGGAGCTCCTGGACCGGGTCCTTCGCGGCGGTCGGCTCGTCGCCGCCGCAACCGGTGAGCAGCAGGGCGCCGGCGGTGGCCAGGCAGAGGGCCGCGGCGGCCGGTCGGCGGGGGTGGGCGCGGTGGTGCATGAGGGTGCTCCTGTGGGAGGGAGGTGGTGTCGCCACGCCGTCGCGGAGATGTACGCGAGACGGCGGAAGAAGGGATCCTCCCATCCCGACCTGCCGGTCCCGGCGGCGGGTGTGTCAGAATCCAGTACCGGGTGACCCCCGATGCTCGAACCGGACCACCGAGTCGCGACAGGCTCGGGGTGCGCAGGAACGGAAGTCCACGACGACGCCGACTCCGTATCCGAGGCACCGCCTCCCCGTCGTGTCCTGGTTCACTCCTGCGAGTGCGCGTGCTCGTCCGCTGTTGCCGCCACCGGTGCCCGGTGTTCCAGACGCCAGGCACCCGTCTTTTGGCCGCGATGCGGAGGAAGTACGCGCGACGAGGACGAAAAGGCATAGGTGCGATGCCGTCGTCCGACCTACGCTCGGCCCGGGAAGAAGCAGCAGCACAGCGCAGCTCAACAGTTACACAACCCTCATTCCGAGGGCGCGGCCCCGACGGCGGCGCCCCGATCCAGCCCTCCCCGGGTCCGCCTCGGCGTACCCGGTTTCAAGTTTCCGGCCGGGTCGTCCGCCCGTCGGCCACGCGTCCTCGCTGATCAATGACGAAGAGGTCATCGTGGCAGCGGAGATCATCCACAGCAGCACCCAGGACACCGTCGATCCGGTCGATGCCGTTTTCGCGCTCCACCGCGGCGGCAAGATGGAGGTCCGGGCGACCGTTCCGGTGCGCGACGCGGACGACCTGTCCCTCGCCTACACCCCCGGTGTCGCACGGGTCTGCACGGCCATCGCCGAGCAGCCGGAGCTGGTGAACGACTACACCTGGAAGGCCAACACGGTCGCCGTCGTCACCGACGGCACCGCGGTGCTGGGCCTCGGCGACATCGGCCCGGAGGCCTCGCTGCCCGTCATGGAGGGCAAGGCCATCCTGTTCAAGCAGTTCGGCGGCGTGGACGCGGTGCCGATCGCGCTCGCCTGCACCGGGGTGGACGAGATCGTCGAGACCGTCGTCCGGCTGGCGCCCTCCTTCGGCGGCGTCAACCTGGAGGACATCTCCGCGCCCCGTTGCTTCGAGATCGAGCGCCGCCTCCAGGAGGCGCTGGACATCCCGATCTTCCACGACGACCAGCACGGCACCGCGATCGTCACCACCGCGGCGCTCTGGAACGCGGCCCGGGTGACCGGCCGGGAGATCGGCACCCTGCGGGCCGTCATCTCCGGCGCCGGCGCGGCCGGGATCGCGATCGCCAAGATGCTGGTCGCCGCCGGCATCGGCGACGTGGCGGTCTGCGACCGCCGGGGCGTCGTGTACGAGGGCCGCGGTGACCTGACCGACGTCAAGGCCGAGATCGCCGCGCAGACCAACCGGACCGGCGTCAAGGGCTCGCTGGCCGACGCGCTGGCCGGCGCCGACGTCTTCATCGGCGTCTCCGGCGGGACCGTGCCGGAGGAGGTCGTGGCCACCATGGCCGAGGGCGCCTTCATCTTCGCGATGGCCAACCCGAACCCGGAGATCCACCCGGAGGTCGCGCACAAGTACGCGGCGGTCGTCGCCACCGGTCGCAGCGACTTCCCGAACCAGATCAACAACGTGCTGGCCTTCCCCGGCATCTTCGCCGGCGCCCTCCAGGTCCGGGCGACCCGGATCACCGAGGGCATGAAGCTGGCCGCCGCCAAGGCGCTGGCCGGTGTGGTCGCCGACGAGCTGACGCCGCAGAAGGTGATCCCCTCGCCGTTCGACGAGCGGGTCGCCCCGGCCGTCACCAAGGCCGTCGCCGAGGCCGCCCGGGCCGAGGGCGTCGCCCGGCGCTGACGCCCGGGCCGGGAGCGCCCCCGCGGGGGGGGCGCGCCCGGCCGGGGCCCCGGTCCCGGCCCAACCCCGGGCGCGCCGGACAGGCACACCCGGTTACG
>NZ_JBHWUI010000072.1:0-41030 GCF_042737525.1 Kitasatospora sp. NPDC059973
GGGGGTGGTGTCTTGGGTGCGTGGGGCCCCGTGGGTGCGGGGGGGGGGGCGGGGGGGGGGGCGCCCCCCCCCGGGGGGGCGCCCCCCCCCGCCTGGTCACCGCGGTGTGCGGTAACCGGTCGTCAGCGTGCGCCCCGGGTGGCGCCACTTCGGTTCCTTGTCGAGGGTCTTCATGGTGATCGAGCGCAGTCGCCGGATCACCGCGCCGTACGCGGAGCTGGCGTTGGCCGAGATGTGCGAGCCCGGCGGCGGGTCCATGAAGGGCATGAACTTGTCCGGGAAGCCGGGCATCGTGCAGGCGATGCAGATGCCGCCCACGTTGGGACAGCCGCCGATGCCGTTGATCCAGCCGCGCTTGGTGACGTTGCACTTGACGACCGGGCCCCAACAGCCCAGCCGCACCAGGCACTCCGGGGTGCCGTACTCGGTGGCGAACTGGCCCTGCTCGTAGTAGCCGCCGCGGTCGCAGCCCTCGTGCACGGTGGCGCCGAACAGCCAGGTCGGGCGCAGCTTGTCGTCCAGCGGGATCATCGGCGCGGAGCCGGCCAGCTGGTAGAGCAGGTAGGTCAGGGTCTCGGAGAAGTTGTCGGGCTGGATGGGGCAGCCCGGCACGCAGACGATGGGCAGGCCGGCCTTGGACTTCCAGTCCCAGCCCAGGTAGTCGGGGACGCCCATGGCACCGGTCGGGTTGCCGGCCATGGCGTGGATGCCGCCGTAGGTGGCGCAGGTGCCGATCGCGACCACCGCCGTGGCCTTGGGCGCGAGCCGGTCCAGCCACTCACTGGTGGTGATCGGCTGACCGGTCCGCGGATCGTCGCCGAAACCGCACCAGTAGCCCTCCTCCTTGATGCTCTCGTTCGGGATGGATCCCTCGACGACCAGGACGAACGGGTCGAGTTCCCCGCGGTCCGCCTTGAAGAACCACTCCACGAAGTTGTCCGCGCCCTGGACCGGCCCGCACTCGAAGTCGATCAGCGGCCAGTGGACGGCGATCTTCGGCAGGCCCGGCAGCGCGCCGGTGACGATCTCCTCGATGCTCGGCTGCATGGCCGCGGTCAGGGAGACCGAGTCACCGTCGCAGCTCAGGCCCGCGTTGATCCAGAGAATGTGCACCACGTCAGCGTCGGTGGCGCTCGTTGCTGCAGCACCCATGAGGATGCCTCCTCGGAACTGGGAGCCGGACAAAAAGGCTCAAACCAGTCATAGCAGCGGTTGCGGCGGCCCGCCGGTCCGCAGGGCCGGGCGAGCACCCGGACGGAGCGCAAGCCGGGACGGCCGTTCGGAGCAGCCGGGCGGTCACCCCTGCGGGCGGCAGGGAGGACGGCGCGGGGGCGGTGCGGAGCGGGCCGGAGGCCGTCCGGGCGACCGCGCCCCGGCATCGGGGCGGCGCCGGCGAATTTGACATGACTGAACCAGGCCCCGAGCGGGCATACCGTCAGTAGCCCGCCGAAGGGCCCCGGTTGAAGCTCCCCCACGAGCGCAACCGAGGCCCCGGCCGGCGACCGGGCCTGGACGTGACTCCCCCCACGGAGCGGCGGCCAGGCCCGCATGCTGTACAACCAGCGATACGCAGCGTACATGTCATATCCACGTACCGCTACCGGGCGGACGTCCGGAGGTCGACCGACGGCCCGTCAGGGCGCCGCCGCCGCGCCCGGGCGACCGGTCGGCGCCCTGGTCAGCGGCGCCCACCACAGACGGAACGGCCGGTGCACCGGGGATGGTTCCCGGTGCACCGGCCGTTCGGGTCCGCGGCCCCGGGCCGCCGGACTCAGGCGGGGAGCGGACGCTCCACCGGGGCGTGCCAGTCCGGGACGCTCGCGCCCGACTCGGTGAAGGCGGCGAAGTCCGTGGTGCCGGTGAACGGCTTCCGCTGGTAGAGATCGCGGGCGTAGGCCCACAGGTGCGGGTACGCGGCCAGACCGGGGTTCACCGCGCGCGCGTGGTTGGGCCCGACGTCGTAGCGCACCAGCGTCACCCAGAGCCGCACATCGGCCTCGGTCAGCCGGTCGCCCAGCAGGTAACGGCTGGTGGCCAGCCGGGCGTCCAGCTCCGCGAAGGTCTCCAGCAGCAGGGTGCGGGCCGCGAGCGCGGCGTCCCCGGTGCCGGCCGCCGCGCCCGCGCCGTGGTTCACGGCCGGACCCAGCCGGGCGTCCAGCGCGTCGATCTCGGCCCGGAGGTCCTCCGGATAGGTGTCGGCGCCGTTGCTCCACCGGCCGAACTGGGTCGCCAGGTCGATGCCTATGGTCCGGAAGTCGTTGCTGACCACCCGGCCGGTCCGGCGGTCCCAGAGCGTCGGCACCGAGATGTGCCCGTCGAAACCGGGCTCGGTCCGCTCGTACGCGTCGCGCAGCAGGGTGAACCCGTTCACCGGGTCCGGCCCGTAGGTCTCCCGGAAGGCCCAGCCGCGGCCGTCACGGCGGCCGTCGACGTAGGAGACCGAGACGACGTCCTCCAGCCCGTTGAGCGCGCGCTGGATGGTGGTGCGCTGCGCCCAGGGGCAGAACCAGCCGGCGTAGATGTGGTAGCGGCCGGGCTCGGCGGCGAAGCCGCTGCTCCCGTCGGCGGTGATCCGCCCGGTGAAGCGGTACAGCGGGCGCTCGTCGCCGGGAGCCCTGGTGATCCGGTACTCGCCGTGGACGGCGGTGTCGGCGGGGCTGGCGTAGTGCGCGTTCTGACTCACATCGAACTCCTCGGACTCCTCGGAAGGGTGGAACGGTGCGGCTCGGCGGGTGGTCTCGGTGCGGAGGCGGGGCGCCGGGGCTTCGTCACGCGCCCGGGCCCCCGCCGGGCGTCCGCAGGCCCAGGAAGGTGACGTGCCGGCGCAGCCGGAACCCCAGCGACTCGTAGAGCCGGATCGCGGTGGTGTTCTCGGCGGAGGTGTGCAGGAACGGCGTGTCGCCCCGCTCACGGATCCCGGCCGCGACCGCCCGGACCAGCCGGGAGCCGAGCCCCCGGCCCCGGTGGGACTCGGCCGTGCAGACGGCGCTGATCTCGGTCCAGCCCGGCGGGCGCAGGCGCTCCCCCGCCATCGCGACCAGCGCGCCGCCGCGGCGGATGCCCAGGTAGCCGCCGAGTTCGATGGTCCGGGGCAGGAACGGGCCGGGCCGGGCGTGCTCCACCAGCGCCAGCATCTCCGGTACGTCGGCGGGGCCCAGTCGGACGGCCTCCTCGTCGGGCCGGGCCCGGACGCCGTCGTCCACCAGCTGGACGCCCCGGCCCCGCAGCAGGATCTCCCAGTCGGCCGGTACGGCGTCCGGGGAGCCGGTGGCGGCGACGACGGCGCCCGGGCCGTACAGCGCCGCGACGTCCCGCCAGGTCTCCCGGTCGGGCCGGTCGGGGAGGGCGACGAACGGCGACACGTCGGCCGGGTAGCGCAGCACCTCACCGCTTCGCTCGGCCAGGTGGGCGTGCGGGCCGAGCAGGGCGGCGCGGGCGGGGTTGTCCAGGGGGTGGCGCCGCTCGGCGGTGTCCGGGGCGTCGTCGGGGATGAGCACGGGGTACTGGGGCATGCGGGAGCCGTTCCTCGATCTCGGTCTTCTCGGTCGCGTCGGCCCGGGGCGTCGCCGGCCGGGGGCAGGACCTCGGGCGGCCGCCGGCAGGCCGGGCGGGCGGCACGGGCCACGGCGGAGCGGGGCTGCCGGGCGCACCGGGGCGCCGGGCACGCGTGACGACGGGCGGTTACGGGCGGTTACGGGCGACAGAGGCCGGTCGGGGAGCCGACCCCGTCGATCCAGCGGCGCCGCACCAGCCGGGCGCCACCGGGCCGGATGCCGACGGTCCGGGTGCCGGCGGCCGCGTGGGCTCCGGCCTGCGGGCGGAACGCCGCGCGCGGCCGCAGCGGGTGTCCGAAGACCACCCGCCCGCCCCGCAGTTGGCGTGCGTGCATCGCCCGTCCGTTTCGCGTCCGGCAACCGTGAAGGTCCACAGTACCGCTCGACCGGCCCGGGACCAGGGGCAATCCCGAATCGCCGGACGCCGACGCCGGGCCGAAACAGTGCCGTCGCACCGTGCTCACAGCGCGTTCACTGCAGGATGTTGATCGCCCGGGCGACGACCAGGGCGCCCAGCGCGAGGGAGGTCGCCGCCTGCGCCATCATCAGCAGCTTGGCCCACCGTCTGACCGCCGAGACGTCGGTGGGGCTGAAGGCCGTGGCGGTCCAGAAGGAGAGCGTCAGGTAGTCGGCGAACCGCGGCACCCAGGCGGCCGGCGCGTGGTCCGGGTACTGCATCTCGGGGAACACGAACGCCGGGTTCGCGAAGGGCCGGTGGGCGCGGGCGGCGGCGCCGCCGCGGTCCAGGCTCCAGTACCAGAGCGCGAAGGCCACCACGTTCGTCACCCAGACCACGCCGCCGGTCGCCAGCAGCCCGACGGCGTTGTTCGCGAACAGCTTGTTGTCGGTCAGGATGTCCACCACCAGATGGACGCCCGCGAACACGTTGGCCACCGTGATGGCGCCGATCAGCAGCTGGGTGACGACCCGGAGCCAGGCCTTCTGCCGGTCGATCCGGCCCGGGTCGCCGATGATCAGCACCGCCAGCAACGAGCCCACGGCGACCGGCAGCACCCAGGCGGGGTCGACCCGGTAGCGGGCCGGCAGCGTCACGTGGAGCATCGCGACGACCGCGACCGCCAGCACCACCGGCCACCAGTGCTCGCCGCTCACCGCGGCCCGGTCCGGCGTCACCCGCCGCGGATCCGTCGGGTGGGGGCTGGAGGGCATGCCCCATTGTCACCTCGCGGCCCGGATCGCGGCCGCAGGCTCACCAGCCGGGGCCGGGGCGGGGCGGCTCCTACCGGGTGGCGGCCGTCGCCGTTCCCTCCAGGCGCCCGACGATCAGCTCGCAGAGCTCATGGGTGCGCAGGGCGTCGTGGGCGTCGATCGTCTTCCCGGTCCGGACGGCGTCGAGGAAGGCGAGGACGACCTGCTCGATGCCGCGCTGGCGGGCCACCGGGACCCAGTCGCCGCGACGGCGGATCGTGGGCTGGCCGCGGTGGTCGATCACGTCGGCGAGGTTGTGGACCTCGCGCTTGGAGTCCCCGCCGGAGACCTGGAGGATCTCCTCGGTGGAGCCGGAGACGCGGTTCATGATGCCCAGGGCGGTGAAGCCCTCACCGGAGAGGGTGAGGACGACGTGCTCGACGAGGCCGTCGCGCACCCGGGAGCGGACGTCGACCTGCTCGATCTCCCCGGGCGCCAGGAAGCGCAGCAGGTCCACCACGTGGATGAAGTCGTCGAAGACCATCGAGCGGGGCGCCTCGGGCAGGCCCTCGCGGTTCTTCTGCAGGACGATCAGGTCGCGCGGCCGCTCCTTCGCCTGCACGTAGCCGGGCGCGTAGCGGCGGTTGAAACCGACCATCAGCGAGCGGCCCGTGCGGTCGGCGAGGTCGACCAGCCGGCGGGACCCGTCCAGGGTCTGGTCGAGCGGCTTGTCCACGTAGACGTCGACCCCGGCCGTCAGCAGCTGCTCGACGATCGGGACGTGCTGGTCGGTGGCGGCGTGCACGAAGGCGGCCCGGATGCCGCTGCCGATCAGCGCGCCGAGGTCGGTGAACCGGTGCTCGGGCGCGATCCGGTGGGCCTCGCCGATCCGGTCCAGCTTGGCCCGGTCCCGGGTCATCAGGCGCAGGTCGAGGCCGGGCAGCGTGCCGAGGACCGGGAGGTAGGCCTTCTGGGCGATGTCACCGAGCCCGATCACCCCGACGGGGAGGAGAGCGTCGGGGGCGGAGGTCAGGCTCATCGGTGCTCCAGTGGTCCGGACGATCATCGGCCCGGCCCACCCTACTCGCCGCTCCCCCGGCGGCCGGCGGGGTGGCCCGGCGCACCCGGCGGACGCGTGCGGCGGTGCCGGCGCGGTGGGGCCCCGACCGGTGGCCGGGGCCCCACCGTCCCCCGCTCAGTCGACGTCGAGCGCCCGCGTCAGCGAGCGGTCCGCCACGCGGCGGCCGGCCGTGACGGTGGACCCGCCGGGGCGGGCCGCCCAGGCGCGCGCGGCGGTGTCCCGGGTCCGCACCGCCCGCAGCGGGGTGCTCTTTCGGGCGGTCAGCCGGCCGAGGCCGATCGCCTCGCCGGCGGGCAGCGACCACAGGTCGGCCCGCTCAGCAGGGCGGCCTCGGCGGTGAGGTCCAGTCGCGCGAGGGCGGCCTCGACGGCGGCCTCGCGCCTGACGCCGGCGGTCACGGCGAACTCCTCGTCCTCGTCATGGTTCAGATCCAGCCGTCGAGCGCGGCCAGGAAACCGTCGTGATCGTCCCGGTGGACGGTGTGGCCGGCGCCGGGCACGGTGCGCACCTCGAAGCCCCGGGCGCGCAGCAGTTCGGCGTCCCCGGCGCTCACCAGGAAGCTCCGGTCGGCCAGGAGCACCAGCGAGGGCACGGCCGGTGCGGCCGGCAGGCCGCACTCCTGGCCGGACAGGGCGAGTGCGGACTCCTCGTCCCAGGCCGCGAGGGTGGCGAGTTCGACGTCCACGTCGGCGGCCTCCCAGCGGGGGTTGAACCCGGCGATCTGCTCCCGGGTGGCGTGCCGGAACTCCACGAACATCCGCGGGTCGGCGCCCTCGATCCGGCCGAACTGCCAGGCCGGGTCGACGTACACGGCGCGGGCCGGCTTCAGCCGCTCGACCGCGCCCAGCAGGCTGATGCCGCCGAGCGAGTGGCCGACGGCCAGCTCCGCGCCGGCCGGCAGGGCCTCGACGAGGTCCTCGGCGTAGGCCTCCAGGGCGTACCGCTCCTGCGGGCTCCCGCCGGTACCGCGCGGGCTCCGGCCGTGGCCGCGCTGGTCGACGGCGATGACGCGGTACCCGCGCGCGGCCAGGGCCGGGCCGACCCGCCGCCAGGTGCGGTGGTCGGACATGATGCCGTGCACCAGCAGGGCGACGCGGTCGCCGGAACCCCACTCCTGGGTGTGCAACTTCACGAGATCGAAACCTCTCTGGGAACGCTCGGGTGGGCGGACTTACTCGGTCGGGTGAACGTCGTGGGTGTGCCGGAGGTGCCGGCGTACTCAGCGAACACCGCGGACCGGCTTCGGCGCGAGGGCGCCGAGCCCGGCGAGGGCCGCGCCGAGCAGGAACAGCGGGGTGCGGCCGCCGAGGCCGGGCACGACGGAGGCGACGAAGGGCGCCAGGATCCGCGGCCGGGCGTTGACGATGTCGAGCCCGCCCATGTCCCGGGCGTCGTCCGCCTTGGGCAGCACCAGGGTGACCGGCGCGGTGTCGACGGCCGTGGAGCGGCCGAAGGCCAGTCCGTTGACCACGGAGAAGACGATCATGCCGGGCCGCCCGAGGCCGACCACCGGCCATCCGGCCCTGCCGGGCGGGGAGGAGCTCGCCGCCCCGGTCGACCGGTCGGTGAACGAGCCCGGCCGGGTGCCCGCTACCCGGAACCTGCTGGGCGTGCGCATGGTCGTCCGCGAGTCGGCCTCACTCCGCCCCCGCGCCGGGCCTCCCCCGACGGGAGAATCCGGTTGTGACCGGGACGGCTCGTGGGCGAGGCTCTCGGCATGACCACTCCGCCCGAGTCGATCACGCTGGACGACCTCACGCTCCGCCGCTTCGACGGCGAGGCGGACCTTCCCGAGCTCTTCCGGGTCATCGAGGAGTCCCTGGAGCACCTCCGCCCGTGGATGCCCTGGGTCGCCACGCACAGCCCCGACGCCACCCGTGCCTTCCTGGCCGGCCGCGCCGAGCAGTGGGAGAGCGGCGCCGCGTTCACCTACGCGATGGTGACGGAGCGGGGCATCGTCGGCGCCTGCCAGCTGTTCCGCCGCGAGGGCCTGCCGGGCGACGGCCTGGAGATCGGCTACTGGCTGCACCCCGCCGCCACCGGCCGCGGTCTGGCCACCAGAGCCGTCCGGGCCCTGGTCGACGAGGCGTTCCTGCTGCCCGGCGTCGACCACGTCGAGATCGTCCACGACCCGGCGAACCGGGCGAGCGGCGCCGTACCGGCGCGCCTCGGCTTCGCCGAGCACCTCTGCCGGCCCGCCGAGCGCCTCGCGCCCGCCCAGACCGGGGTGGACAAGGTCTGGCGGCTGACCCGGGCGCGGACAGGCCTGTGACCGGCCGCGCCGGACGGGAGACCGGGGCGGCAGAGACAGCGCGGCCGGAGCATGGAGGGAGTGCCCGGCGCCGCTAGGGCAGACGGACGGGCCGGCCGCCGGAACTCCACGGCGGCACGGGTGCCGGGCCGGTGCGGCGGGACAGCACCGCGCCCCCGGGGCCGCACGGCCCCGGGGCGCCCCGGGTGGAGGTCGAACCGCGGATCAGAGCTTGAACATGGCGGTGTACGGCTGGGTGATCCGTTCCTGCCGTGAACCGAAGTCGACCAGTACCGCGATGTCACCGCCACCCTCGACGGCGATGGCCCGGCCGAGGCCGTACGTGTCGTGGGTGACCCTGTCGCCGACGGCGAACCGTTTGAGAGGAGCTTCGACCCGGGCCTTGAAGGGGCTGGTGGGCAGAGTACGCCGGACTGCTGCTGATTTCGTCATCTCCCCCAGTATGCGCCGGAACTCGCCCCAGCGGGCCCTCCGGAAGGTCTCGAATTCGCACATAACCGGAATCCGTATGGTGCGGTTCACCACCGCGCCGACGGAATTTCGCGGGCGCGGACGGTCTGCCACCGGCGCGAACCGCGTCGGCGGGGGCGGTCAGCGCACCTGTGCCCGCCGCTCTTTCGAGCGATTCGCAGGCCCGGCCGACCCCGCGCACCGGGACGCCAACTCCGCCGGGCGGCCGACCGGTTGGCGCTGCTTCCGCCGCCGCGACAGCCGGCCCCGGGCGGGGCCGCGGAGCCGCCGGGGGTGAATCGCTCCACCACGGAGACCCCCGGCCTGCTAGAGTCGAATGAGTTGCAGTAGTGGTTCCCATGAACTTTGTGTGGGCCTGCTGAGGTCTCGCAGGCGCATTTTTGTTTCCCGGCTCTTCCCCGGGTGGGTCATCATCGCGGCATCTCGGAGCACGCACCGTGCGAGCTCCGGACAGCCCCTTGAAGGAGATTTCTTTATGGCTAATGGCACTGTGAAGTGGTTCAACGCGGAAAAGGGCTTCGGCTTCATCGAGCAGGAGGGTGGCGGCCCCGACGTCTTCGCCCACTACTCGAACATCAACGCCAACGGCTTCCGTGAGCTGCTCGAGGGCCAGAAGGTCGAGTTCGACGTCACGCAGGGCCAGAAGGGCCCGCAGGCCGAGAACATTCGTCCGCTGTAGTTTCTGCCACGGCACCCGCCCGGCAGCGAGGGGCCCGCACCGCGTTCATGCCTGGTGCGGGCCCCTCGGCTTTTCGCAGGACCCACCGCTGCCCGGGCTTCATTCCCGGCTCCGCCACCGGCGGCCTTCCCCACGCGAGCTGCTCCGCGCCGCGTCCGGGTCGGCGCCCCGCCGTGATGACTCACGGTTCGAGGTTCTTCGCTCCCGCCCGCGCGGTGAGCGCCGACCGTAGGTGACGTGCCGCACGGTTTCACCGTCCACGCTCCGCCAGTTCCGGCCCGTTCCTTGCAGCCTCCGCCCGGATTACCCGTGGGCGCGGAGCCTTCCTCGTGACGTGCCACCTTGAGGAAGGTCTCCAGATGAATCGCTCCAGTCGCTCCTCGTACCAGAATTCCGAGTCCCGCTCCGGCGGCGGCTCGTACGGCTCCCGTTCCGGCGGGGGCGGTTCCTCGTACGGCTCCCGCTCGGGTGGTGGCGGCGGCTCCTACGGCTCGCGTTCCGGTGGTGGTGGCTCCTCGTACGGCTCCCGTTCGGGCGGCGGTCCGAGGCGGCGCCAGAGCTCCTCCATGCAGGGCGAGTTCGCGATGCCGGTCAGCACCACCCCGGCCCTGCCGGCCGTCGAGACCTTCGACCAGCTCGACATGCCGAAGGCCCTGCTGTCGGTGCTCACCCGCCAGGGCGTCACCTCGCCGTTCCCGATCCAGGCCGCGACGCTGCCGAACTCGCTGGCGGGCCGGGACGTCCTCGGCCGCGGCCGGACCGGCTCCGGCAAGACCATCGCCTTCGGCCTCGCGCTGCTGGCCCGCATCGCCGGCCGGCAGGCCGAGCCGGGCCGGCCGCTGGCTCTCGTCCTGGTGCCCACCCGTGAGCTCGCACAGCAGGTCACCGAGGCGCTCACCCCCTACGCCCACTCGGTGCGGCTGCGGCTCGCCACCGTGGTCGGCGGGGTCTCGATCGGCCGCCAGGCCCAGATCCTGGGCCGGGGCGCGGAGGTCGTCGTGGCCACTCCCGGCCGCCTCAAGGACCTGATCCAGCGCGGCGCCTGCCGGCTCGACAGCGTCGGGATCACCGTCCTCGACGAGGCCGACCAGATGGCCGACATGGGCTTCCTGCCGCAGGTCATCGAGCTGCTCGACCAGGTCGAGGCCGACAGCCAGACGATGCTGTTCTCCGCCACCCTGGACCGCAACGTCGACCGCCTGGTGCGCCGGTTCCTCAAGGACCCGGTCACCCACTCGGTGGACCCGTCCGCCGGGGCGGTCAGCACCATGGAGCACCACGTCCTGCACGTGCAGAACGGCGACAAGAACGCCACGATCGCCCACATCGCCTCGCGCGAGGGCGGCGTGATCATGTTCACCGACACCAAGCACGGCGCCGACCGGCTGGTGGACGAGCTGCTCGCCAGCGGGGTGAAGGCGGCCGCGCTGCACGGCGGGAAGTCCCAGCCCCAGCGCACCCGCACCCTCCAGCAGTTCCGCAACGGCCAGGTCACCGCCCTGATCGCGACCAACGTCGCGGCCCGCGGCATCCACGTCGACGGCCTCGACCTGGTCGTCAACCTGGACCCGCCGACCGACCACAAGGACTACCTGCACCGCGGCGGCCGCACCGCCCGGGCGGGCGAGTCCGGCACCGTCGTGACGCTCGTCCTGCCCAACCAGCGCCGCGAGACGGCCCGGATGATGGCCACCGCCGGCATCACCCCCGAGTCCACCCGGGTCCACTCCACCGATGACGAGCTGGCCCGCATCACCGGCGCCCGCGTGCCCACCGGCGTGCCCGTGGTGATCGCCGACCCCGTGGTCGAGCGGCCCCGGCGCAGCGCTTCGGGCGGTCGCAACCGCCGCAGCCGCCCCACCTCGGCCGGCCGCGGCCAGCAGGGTGGCGGCACCGGCGGCGCCCGCCGTGGCGGGCCGCGGCGCGTCGACCTGGCCGCGTAGGCCCCGCGTCCGGCCGGACACCCGCGGGCCGGGCCCAGCCGCGGCAGCACCGTCGAGCACCTCCCTGATCGCCGCCGTCACCGGTGGACCGACCCGAAGGAGCCCCATGACCATGGCCCTCGAACACCCCGCCGACTTCGCCGCCGACGCCCTGACCACGGTCGGGGACGTGATGACCCGACCCGAGCTGCAGATCAGTGACGACGTCATGGTCGACACCGCGCTGGACATCCTGCTCAGCTCCGGCGCCCCGCACGCCCTGGTCCGTGACGAGGAGGGCCGCTGCGCCGGGCTGCTGACCCGTCTGCACCTCGCGCCGTTCCGGGCCCGCTCCTGGTACACCGAGCGCACCCCGGTGCGGGCGGTGAAACACGACCGCGCGCCGTTCGCCACCGCCGGGATGCCGGCCGCCACCGCGGCGGCCACCATGCGCGCCCGCGGTCTGGACACCTGGCCGGTGGTGGACGACGACGGGCACGTCATCGGTCTGCTCAGCATCTGAGTCCCACCCGGGACCCCGCCTTCCCCGGCCCACCGGGGGGAGTCGGGGTCCTCGTGGTTTCCGGGGCCGCCGCCCCGGGCGCGGTCACCCGGTGGCGGCGGCCACCTCGGTGAGGGCCTCCAGCACCGGGCGGATCAACGGGTGGCCGTCGGCGCCGGCCCGGACGGCGGCGAAGACCCGGCGGGTGGCGAGCGCGCTGTCCACCGGCCGCACCGCGACCCGTCCGAGATCCACCCCGAGCAGGGCGGACCGGGGCACCAGCGCCACCCCCGCACCGGCCGAGGCCAGCGCCACGACGGCGCGGAAGTCGTCCGAGGAGTGCACCAGACGCGGCTGGAACCCGGCGTGCTCGCAGGCCAGCAGCACCACGTCGTGGCACGGATTGCCCGGGTAGGGCCCGATCCACGGCTCGGCGGCCAGGTCGGCGACGGCGATCGGCCCCTCCCCGGCGGCCAGCGGATGGCCGAGCGGCAGCACCGCCTCGAACGGTTCGGCGTACAGCGGCACCCGGGTGAGCCGGGCGTCGTCGGCCCGCGGCGCCCCCCGGTACTCGACGGCCACCGCCAGGTCGGCCCGCCCCTCCAGGACCATCGGCAGGCTGGCGTCGCCCTCCGCGTCCAGCACCTTGAGGCGGACGCCGGGCGCCCGGGCGGCGAGGGTCCCGATGGCGGGCGCCAGCACCAGGGAGATCCCGGTGGCGAAGGAGGCCACGGTGACCTCACCGGCCACACCGGCGCTGTAGGCGGCGAGATCCGCCTCGGCCCGTTCCAGCTGGGCGAGGACGGCGTCGGCGTGGCCGAGCAGGATCTCCCCGGCGGCGGTGAGCCGCACCCCCCGGCCCTCGCGGGCGAGCAGGTGGTGGCCGGTCTCCTGCTCCAGCGCGGCCAGCTGCTGGGACACCGCCGAGGGGGTGAGGTAGAGGGCGGCCGCCGCGGCGGTCACCGTGCGGTGGTCCGCCACGGCCCGCAGGGTCCGCAGCCGTCGTGCGTCGATCACACGCCAATTCTGCCAGCGTGCCGCGGGGTGCCGGAGCCACCGGGGGGACGTCCGGCGGCGCAGCGGGGGGAACAACGGGCGGCGCCGTGGGCGGGCGGAACAGCGGCGGCGCCGTGGGCGGGCGGGTCCGCCGAAACCGCGAACGGGAGTGGGGCGTCGGCCGGGCCGACGTCCCACTCCCGGGCGGGAGGGTGGGGCAGTTGGTCTCTGGTGGTGCGCCGCGGCGCACCGTGCGGCGGCGGGGTGCCGAGCGGACGTGGTGCGCCGCACGGCGGCCCGGGGGTGCCCGTGGCGCGTCCGGTTCCGGGCGGACGGGCCACGGGCGGTCCCGGGAGGTGCCCCGGCCGGGGGCTACTCCCCCAGGGCGGCGCGGGCGTCGACGAAGGCCGCCACCACGCGCTCGACGTCCTCGGTGGAGTGCGCGGCGGACAGCTGCACCCGGATCCGGGCCGCGCCGTGCGGCACGACCGGGAAGGAGAAGCCGATCACGTACACGCCGCGCTCCAGCAGCAGCTCGGCGAGCCGGCCGGCCTTGGCCGCGTCGCCGATCATGACCGGGGCGATCGGGTGGTCGCCGGGCAGGATCTCGAAGCCGGCCTCGGTCATCCGCGAGCGGAACAGCGCCGTGTTGGCGGCCAGCTTCTCGCGCAGCTCGGTCGAGCGCTCGACCAGGTCGAGCACCTTCAGCGAGGCGGCGGCGATCACCGGGGCGAGCGAGTTGGAGAACAGGTACGGCCGCGAGCGCTGGCGCAGCAGGGCGACGATCTCGCGGCGCGCCGCGACGTAGCCGCCGGAGGCGCCGCCGAGGGCCTTGCCGAGGGTGCCGGTGATGATGTCGACGCGGTCCATCACACCGTGCAGCTCGGGGGTGCCGCGCCCGTTCGGGCCGACGAAGCCGACCGCGTGCGAGTCGTCGACCATGACCATGGCGTCGTAGCGCTCGGCCAGGTCGCAGATCTCGCGCAGCGGGGCGACGTAGCCGTCCATCGAGAAGACGCCGTCGGTGACGACCAGCCGGCGGCGGGCGCCCTGGGCCTCCTTGAGCTGCTGCTCCAGGTCGGCCAGGTCGCGGTTGGCGTAGCGCAGCCGGCGGGCCTTGCAGAGGCGGATGCCGTCGATGATGCTCGCGTGGTTCAGCGCGTCGGAGATGACGGCGTCGCGCTCGTCGAGCAGGGTCTCGAAGACGCCGCCGTTGGCGTCGAAGCAGGAGGAGTAGAGGATCGTGTCCTCCTGGCCGAGGAATCCGGAGAGGCGGTCCTCCAGCTCCTTGTGGACGTCCTGGGTGCCGCAGATGAACCGGACCGAGGCCATCCCGTAGCCCCAGCGGTCCAGGGCGTCCTTGGCGGCGGTGAGCACCTCGGGGTGGTCGGCGAGGCCGAGGTAGTTGTTGGCGCAGAAGTTCAGTACCTCGCCGGGCTGCCCGCCGGCGGTGACGGTGACGGCGGCGCTCTGCGGGGTGCCGATCACCCGCTCCGGCTTGAACAGGCCGGCCTCGCGGATCTCGTCGAGGGTGGCGGCCAGGTCGTCGCGCACGTTGTCGAACACGGTGTCTCCCTAGAGGGGGTCAGACGGTCTCAGACGGTCCAGTCGAGGATGATCTTGCCGCAGCGGCCGCTCGCGGCCTCGTCGAAGGCGGCCTCGAAGTCGGCGGCGGCGTAGCGGCCGGTGATCACGGGGCTGAGGTCGAGCCCGCCCTCCAGCAGGACGGACATCGCGTACCAGGTCTCGAACATCTCGCGGCCGTAGATGCCCTTGATGGTGATCATCGAGGTGACGACCGAGGCCCAGTCGACCGGGAACTGCTCGGCGGGCAGGCCGAGCATGGCGATCTTCCCGCCGTGGGTCATGTTGGCGATCATCGACTGCATCGCCTCGGGGCGGCCGGACATCTCCAGGCCGACGTCGAAGCCCTCGCGCAGGCCGAGCTTCTGCTGGCCCTCCTCGATGGTGTGCTCGGCCACGTTCAGGGCCAGCGTGACACCGACCTCGCGGGCCAGGTCGAGGCGGTACGGCGAGACGTCGGTGATCATCACGTTGCGCGCACCGGCGTGCTTGGCGACGGCGGCGGCCATGATGCCGATCGGACCGGCACCGGTGATCAGCACGTCCTCACCGACCAGCGGGAAGGAGAGCGCGGTGTGCACGGCGTTGCCGAAGGGGTCGAAGATCGCCGCGACGTCGAGGTCCACCGGGACCCGGTGCACCCAGACGTTGGAGGCGGGCAGCGCGACGAACTCGGCGAAGGCGCCGTCCCGGCCGACCCCGAGGCCGACGGTGTTGCGGCAGAGGTGACGGCGGCCGGCCAGGCAGTTGCGGCACTTGCCGCAGACCAGGTGGCCCTCGCCGCTGACCAGGTCGCCGACCGAGATGTCCGCGACGGCCGCGCCGATCTCGGCCACCTCGCCGACGAACTCGTGGCCGAGGACGAGCGGGGTCCGGATGGTCTGCTGGGCCCAGCCGTCCCACTTGCGGATGTGCAGGTCGGTGCCGCAGATCCCGGTGCGCAGTACCTTGATCAGCACCTCGCCGGGGCCGATGGCAGGCTTCGGGACGTCCATCAGCCAGAGTCCGGGCTCTGCCTTCTGCTTGACGAGTGCCTTCACTGCGGCGGCTCCTGACGCATGGTGGGGCGGCCTGGTGTGGGCAGGCCGACGGGGCCCGGCGGGGTGGCTGCTCCTGCCTCCTCGCACCGAACATGGAGCAATCTGCCTGGTGGGAGGGGGTGCGGTCCATCGAGGAATTCTTAAGGGGCGCCACAGCTGGGCTAAACGATCGTGCCCGAGCCGGGCCCGGCGACCGGCGCGGCGTGCCGGTGGCCACCCGTTCGGCGGAGCGCTGGGGGCGCTCGGCACGGGCGCGGCGGCCCGGCCGGGCGTGAACCGGGCCGGGGTGACTGGGGGTTCGACTGGTTCGGCGCGCCGGCGGTTCCGGGGTGCTTGGGGGTGGGGCCGTTCGGGCCAGTGCGGCGGCGGCCCGCGCGCGGGCCGGTCGTGGCGCGCATACGGTGGCGATCGCTCCCCCCATGGCCCCGTGGAGCGCCGCTCCGGGGCCGTTCGGCCCAGAGAGGCGCTCCGATCATGACGAAGACACGACGGCCGCTCGCCCCGCTCCCCCGCCGCTCCGTGCGGGCGGCCACCGCGGTCCTGGCCCTGACCGGTCTGCTGGCCGCCGCGGGTTGCTCCGGCCGGACGGCGTCCGACCCCCCGCCCGCCGGCGCGGTCACGGCCGTCCCCGCCGCGCTCAGCCCCTCGGCGAGCCCGTCCGGCCCGTCGTCGGGTCCGTCGTCCGGCCCGTCCTCCGCCTCGGGCCCCGCCTCGGGCTCCGCTTCGGGCTCGCCGAGCGCGTCCGGCTCCTCGCCGACGGCCGGCGGCACCGTGGCCGCGCTCACCCCGGACGTCACCGCCCGGCTGGACTCGGCGGTGCAGAAGGTGCTGAGCGAGGCCTCCGTCCCCGGGGTGATGGTCGCTCTGACCACGCCCGACGGCAGCTACCTCAAGGCCTTCGGCGTCTCCGACAAGGTCGCCGGTACGCCGATGGTCACCGGGCTGAACATGCGGATCGGCAGCGAGACCAAGACCTTCACCGTCACCGGGCTGCTCCGGCTGGTCGACCAGGGCAAGGCCGGGCTGGACGACCCGGTCGGCACGTACATCGCGGGCGTGCCCGGCGGGGACACGATCACCCTGCGCCAGCTCGCCGACATGCGCAGCGGCCTCTTCAACTACAGCGCGGACCCGGACTTCCAGCAGGCCGTGGTCAACGACCCGAACCGCGTCTTCACCCCGCAGCAGCTGCTCTCCTACGCCTTCGACCACCCCGCGGACTTCGCCCCGGGCAGCGCCTTCGAGTACAGCAACACCAACACCGTGCTGATCGGCCTGGTGGTGGAGAAGCTGAGCGGGCAGCCGCTCGACGTCTTCCTGAAGCAGCAGGTCTTCGACCCCGCCGGGCTGGGCCGGACGGTCTTCCCGACCGACGCGGCGTTCCCCCAGCCGCACGCCCGCGGGTACACCGACCAGACGCCGGACGGCTCGATCGCGGACGCCACCGACTGGAACCCGTCCTGGGCCTGGGCGGCGGGCGCGGTCATCTCCGACCTGGCCGACATGCAGAAGTGGGCGAAGGTGCTGGCCACCGGCACGCTGCTCAAGCCGGCCACCCAGGCCGAGCGGCTGGTGACGCCGCCCACCCCGCTGCCGGACGTCGGCTACGGGCTCGGGCTGTTCGTCAACCACGGCTGGGTCGGGCACAACGGCTCGCTGCCCGGCTACCAGAGCGCCGTGGTCTACCTGCCGTCGGCGCAGGCCACCCTGGCGGTGCTGCTGAACACGGACATCTCGTCCCAGGGCGAGGAGCCGTCGACGCTCTTCGCCAAGGCGATCACCGAGATCGTCTCGCCGGGGAACGTCTACTCGTTCCCGCCCGCGACGGCGAGCTCGTCGCCGTCCGCCTCGGTGACCTGAGCGGTCCCCCCGGTGACCCGGGGAGCCGACCGGCCGGCGGGCCGGTCAGCTCCCCAGCACCCGGGCCAGGTCGTAGGAGACCGGCTCCTCCAGCTGCGCGTAGGTGCAGCTCTCCGGGGTGCGGTCCGGGCGCCAGCGGCGGAACTGGGCGGTGTGCCGGAACCGGGTGCCCTCCATGTGGTCGTAGGCCACCTCGACCACCCGCTCGGGGCGCAGCGCCACCCAGGAGAGGTCCTTGCCGCCGGTCCAGCGGCTGACCGCGCCGGGCAGCCGGGCATCGGCGTGGGCGGCCTCGTCCGCCCAGCCGCCCCACGGGTGGGCGGAGACGTCCGTCATCCGCAACGGCGCCAGTTCCTCGACGAGTTCACGTCGGCGGGCCATCGAGAAGGCGGCGCAGACGCCGACGTGCTGCAGGCGGCCCTCGGCGTCGTTGATGCCGAGCAGCAGCGAGCCGACCACCGGTCCGCTCTTGTGCTCGCGGTAGCCGGCCACCACGCAGTCGGCGGTGCGCTCGTGCTTGATCTTGAACATGGTCCGCTCCCCCGGCCGGTAGGGCTGGTCCAGCGGCTTGGCCACCACGCCGTCCAGTCCGGCCCCCTCGAACTCGGCGAACCAGCTCTGCGCCAGCTCGCGGTCGGTGGACGCGGGGGCGGTGAAGACCGGGTCGGCGGCCCCGCCGAGCGCCGCCTCCAGGGCCGGGCGGCGCACCGAGAGCGGCTCGTCGAGCAGCGAGACGTCGCCGAGCGCGAGCAGGTCGAAGGCGACGAAGGAGGCGGGGGTGCGCTCGGCCAGCAGCCGCACCCGGCTGGCCGCCGGATGGATCCGCTCCAGCAGCTCCTCGAACCGCAGCCGGCCGTCCCGGGCGATCACCACCTCGCCGTCCAGCACGCAGCGCGGCGGCAGCTCCCGCTTCAGGGCCTCCACCAGTTCGGGGAAGTACCGGGTGAGCGTCTTTCCGGTGCGGCTGCCGAGCTCGACCTCGTGGCCGTCGCGGAAGACGACGGTGCGGAAGCCGTCCCACTTGGCCTCGTACTGCATTCCCGGCGGGATCTTGGCGACCGACTTGGCGAGCATCGGCGCCACCGGCGGCATCACGGGCAGGTCCATGGCTCCGATCCTCGCGCCAACCGTTCCGGGGCGCGCGCCGGGCGGAGCGCGTCTAGCGTGAGAGGCATGGGCGCAGCCGTGGAACTGGATGTCGCCGGGCGCAGCGTACGGCTGTCGAATCCGGACAAGGTGTACTACCCGGAGCGCGGCTTCACCAAGCTGGACGTCGCGCAGTACTACCTGGCCGTGGCGGACGGGGTGCTGCGCGGGCTGCGGGACCGGCCGACCACGCTGCAGCGGTTCCCGGACGGCGTCACGGGCGAGTTCTTCTACCAGAAGCGGGCGCCGAAGGGCCTGCCGGAGTGGCTGCCGACGGCCCGGATCAGCTTCCCGAGCGGGCGGTCCGCCGACGAGATCTGCCCCACCGAGCCGGCCGCCGTGCTCTGGGCCGCCAACCTGGGCTGTCTGACCTTCCACCCGTGGCCGGTGCGGCGCACCGACACCGACCACATCGACGAGCTGCGGATCGACCTCGACCCGCAGCCGGGCACCGACTTCCACGACGCCGCCCTGGCCGCCCACGAACTCCGCGCCGTGCTGGAGGAGCACGGACTGCGCGGCTGGCCCAAGACCTCCGGCGGACGCGGGGTGCACGTGTACGTGCCGCTGGAGCCGCGGTGGACGTTCACCGACGGCCGGCACGCCGTGATCGCGCTCGGCCGGGTGCTGGAGCAGCGGATGCCGGGCCGGGTGACCACCGCGTGGTGGAAGGAGGAGCGCGGCGAGCGGATCTTCGTGGACTACAACCAGATGGCCCGGGACCGTACCATCGCCTCCGCCTACTCGCTGCGCGCCCGCCCTCGGGCGACCGCCTCGACGCCGCTGCGCTGGGAGGAGCTGGACGACGCCGCACCGGAGGACTTCGACCTGCGGACGGTGCCACCGCGGTTCGCCGAACTCGGCGACCTCCAGGCGGAGATGGACGACAAGGCGTACCGGCTGGACGGGCTGCTGGAGCTGTACGAGCGCCAGCTGCGGGACGAGGGGCTGGGCGAGCTGCCGTACCCGCCCGACCATCCGAAGGCCCCCGGCGAGCCGAGCCGGGTGCAGCCGAGCCGGGCCCGGAAGACCTGACGGGGCGGCGGGCACCGCGCGGTGGTCGCATAGGCTGACGCTCTCCGAACGGGTGGAACGGGTGGAACGGGGGGGGCGTCGGGGTGGGCGGGCGAGGGCTGCGGGAGATCATGGCCGACGCGGCGGGCGGACTGTTCCCGCCGCCGGACGGCTCGGTGACGGTGGTGCCGCAGCCGTCGGCGCGCGAGGCCGGGGTGCTGGCGTTCTCCGCGCACGCCATGGTGTTCACCGACGAGGACCCGGCCTGGGTGCGGGCCGCGCTGGCCGCCGTGCCGAGCGACCCGCTGGCCGCACCGCTCTGCCCGCCCTTCCTGACCGCGCTCGCCGAGCGGACCGGCCGGGTGGCCGGCGCCATCGACCTGCTGACCGTGGCCGGCCGGCTGCCCGGTGCTCCCCCGCTGCCGCTGGCCGAGGTCCGGGACCGCGCGCACCCCCGGGTGGTGCGCGCGCTGCGCTACCGCGAGGACGTCCGGGTCCTCACGGTCGACGGCGGGGTCCTGGTGCTCGGGCGCGGGGTGGCCGGACGGTGGGAGTGCGCGATCGAGGTGGACCCACAGGCGCGCGGCCGGGGCCTGGGGCGCGCGCTGGCGGCGAGCGCCCGGCATCTGCTCCCGGAGGGCGAGTGGATCTGGTCGCAGCAGGCGCCGGGCAACGCCACCAGCGTGCGGGCGTTCCAGGCGGCCGGCTACCGCCCGGTGGGCGCGGAGGCGCTGCTGGTGGTGGGGCGGCCGTGAACGGGGGCGAGGTGGTTCCGGGCGAGGCGGTCCCGGGCGGGGCGGTTCCGGGCGAGGTGGTCCCGGGCGGGGCGGTTCCGGGTGACCTGGTGACGGTGCCGGCCGAGGTCCGGGACCGGCTGACGGTCCGTTTCGGGCCGGCGGCCGAGGCGTGGTGCGCGGCCCTCCCGGCGGTGGTCGAGGAGCTGGCCCGGCGCTGGGGCCTGGAGCTGCGCGCGGCCGGCGGCGGCGGGACGTCCCGGGTGTTCCGCTGCGAGCGCGGTGACGGCGCCGCGGTCTGGCTGAAGCTGACGCCCGATCCCGAGGTGGCCGCGCAGGAGGCGGTGGCCCTGCGGGCCTGGTCGGGGCTGCCGTCCGTGGTGCGGCTCCTGGCGACGGACACGGCGGCGAACGCCCTGCTGCTGGCGGACGTGGAGCCCGGGGCGCCGCTGCGGCAGCGGGCCTGGCGGCCGGCGGAGGTGGCGCCGCTGCTCGGCGCCCTGCGCTCGGTGCCGGTGGACGGGCTGGCCCTGCGGCCGCTGGGCGACCGGGTGGAGTTCCTCTTCGACCTCACCGAACGGCGCGCGCCCGGCGCGGTGCCGCCCGGGGCGCGTGCCTTCGCCCGGGAGCTGGCGGCCGGCGGGCCGCTCGCGCTCGTCCACGGGGACCTGCACCCGGCCAACGTCCTGGACGGCCCGGCCGGACCGGTCGCGATCGACCCGCGCCCGTCCCTCGGGGACCCGGACTTCGACCTGGTGGACTGGGTGCTCGACAGCGTCACCGACCGGCCCGCCCTGGACCGGGCGATCGCCGACCTGAGCGCCCGCGTCCCCGGGGCCGATCCGGCCCGCGTCCTGGCCTGGTGCCGCGCCCTCGCGGTGATCGTCGCCGCCCCCCGCGCGGCAGCGGGCCGGCACGACCCGGAGACGGCGTTCCTGCTGGAGCTGGCGGGGTTCTGAGGCCCCGGCGCAGCACCGGACGGCGCCGGGGTCCTGAGGCCACCCTGTCCGCGCAGGAAGTCGGCGGGGCCGACTTCCTGCGCGAGTGCCGAGGGCGGGACCTCAGCCCGCGGCGAGGCCGCCCAGGAGGAAGGCGAAGGCGCCGGTGAGGAGGGCGCCGGTCGTGATCGCCAGGGCGGTGACCAGCCACTTCCAGGGGATCAGCGACTTCAGCAGCCGGGCTGCCAGGCAGGCGCCGAGGGTGATCGCCGCGAGGGCGAATAGGAAGAGGCTCAGCCACTTGAACAGCCCGGCCGTGCCCGCCAGGCGGCACTCGCCGTCCTCGCAGGAGACCCGGACGCGGTGGTGGGTGTCGACCTTCCAGTCGATCCGGGCGTACTCGTTCGGCAGGCCGCCGCCGTCGGGGTAGAAGGTGCCCCGGCAGTCGCCGGTCTCGGTCGGGACGGCCTCGGCGGAGTCGGTCCGCAGGCACCGGTCCGCCACCAGCACCCCGGGGGTGCCGGAGAGGCCGGTCGCGTACCCGAGCCCCTCCCCGGCCGTCAACGCGCCCCAGCCGCCCACCCCGAGCAGCGCCAGCACGGCGGCGGCGATCGTCAGCGCCTTCACCAGTGCCCGCCGAATGTCCGGATCCATCGCCACCCCTGTTCCGTCGCCCCCGGTTGCAGGGACGCACCGACCGGCCGCCCGGTTCGGCTCCGTAGGCCGGCGGTCGGGAAGGGCAGCGGTCAGGAGTGCTCCGCGGCCTCGCCGGAGACGAGGAGGCAGCGGAAGGCGAGCGGGAGCGCGCCGCCGGTGACCCGGGGCAGCCCGACGAACAGCCGCTCCCAGGAGTCCGGGCCACTGAAGCCGACGACGAGCAGGAAGGCCGCCAACGGCACGGCGGCCAGTCCGAACAGGCTCATCGCCGGCCAGCGCCACCGGCTTCCCCCCGCTCGCGCGGCAGACGCCGTCCTCGAACCGGACGGGCCTGACGGCCAGGTGGCCGACGTCCTCCTGGAACGTGCAGGAGGAGACGGGTGCGCCGTGCGCGGGCTTGAACGTCCCCGGGCAGTTCTCGGGTGGGCCCTCGTGCCACGGTGCGCAGAGTCCGCGAATGTACCGGCCGGGCTCGCCGGACCACCCGGCGGCCGGGGCCGCGTGCGCTGCGGTGCGGCTCGGCACCAGCGGGGCCGACGCCGCACGGCGCGGCGGCCGCCGTCAGGACGAACACCCTGCCGAGGAACGGTCGCATCCGCCGCCCCCGCCGTGGCTCCCCCGCAATTCGCTCCGCCCCCCGGCGGAGCGCACTGCCCCCGGGAGGGGACGCGGACCGACCGGTGCGTGGTTGCGGGGGGGCGGGTGCGGTCAGGCGGAGTGCGCGCCGGCCGGGGCGAGGGAGGCGATGATCCGGACCGCGTCGGCGATCTGGCCGTCCGTGAGGTCCCCCCGGGCGGTGAGGCGCAGCCGGGAGACGCCGTCCGGGACGGACGGCGGACGGAAGCAGCCGACCGCGAGACCGGCCCGGCGGCAGTCGGCGGCCCAGGCCACGGCGGCCTCCGGGCCGGGGGCGCGGACCGAGACGACCGCCGCGTCCGGGGTGGAGACCCGCAGGCCGGCGGCGGTGAGCCGGGCGGCGAGGGTGCGGGCTACCTCGCGGGCCCGCTCGGCGCGGTGCGGCTCGGCCCGCAGCAGGCGCAGGGCGCCGAGGGCGGCGCCGGCGGCGGCCGGGGCCAGGCCGGTGTCGAAGATGAAGGTGCGCGCCGTCTCGGTGAGGTGGCGGATCACCCGGCGCGGGCCGAGCACCGCGCCGCCCTGCGAGCCGAGCGACTTGGACAGCGTGACGGTGGCGACGGTGTCGGGCTCGCCGGCCAGGCCCGCGGCGGCCAGCGCCCCGGCGCCGCCGGGGCCGAGCACGCCCAGGCCGTGCGCGTCGTCCACCAGCAGGGCGGCGCCGTGGGCGCGGGCGGCGGCGGAGAGTCCGGGCAGCGGGGCGGCGTTGCCGTCGACGGAGAAGACCGAGTCGGTGACCACCAGCGCCCGCCGGTGGGCGCGTTCGGCGAGCGCGGCCCGGACGGCGTCCGGGTCGCTGTGCGGGGCGCGGTGGACGTCGCCGCGGGCGAGCCGGCAGCCGTCGATCAGCGAGGCGTGGTTGTAGGCGTCGGAGACGATCAGGGTGTCCGGGTCGGTGAGCGCGGTCAGCGCGGCCAGGTTCGCGGTGTAGCCGGAGGAGAACACCAGGGCCGCCTCCACCCCGCAGAACTCGGCCAGCTCGCCCTCCAGTTCGGTGTGCAGGGCGGTGGTTCCGGTGACCAGCCGGGAGCCGGTGGCGCCGCCGCCCCAGCGCAGCGCCGCGTCGGCGGCGGCCCGGGTGACGGCGGGGTGCCGGGTCAGCCCGAGGTAGTCGTTGCCCGCGAGGTCGAGCACCGGGTCCTCGGCCGGGCGGCTGCGCAGCGTCCGGGTGAGGCCCGCCCGGGCCCGCAGCTCGGCCGTCTCGTCGAGCCAGTCGAAGACGGCGGCGGGGGCGGGAACGGCGTCCGCCGGAGTGCGGACGGGCGGTTCGGACGCGGTGCGGTGGGCCATGCCCGGCACTCTGGCACGGCGGGCGCGACCCGGGCAATGTGCGAAGCGGCACACGCCCGGGCGGCCGTTCCGACGCCGTCTCCCGGCGGATCGAGGTCAGTGGGGGCCTCGGGCTGCCGGCGCCGTCGGAGCGGAAGCGGGCCCGGGCGTTCGTCGACCTCGCGCACCGGGGCGCCGGGGAGGCCGTCCGGCAGGAGGGGTGCGCCGGGGTGCGCCTCGCCGAGCGGGTGCCCGCGGCTCCGGGAGGAGCTGAGCCCCGGGCTTTGCCCGGGGTGTGCGCGAGCAGGCAAGATAGCCGGGTGACCCTCCTTGATCTGATGCCGAAGCCCGCTACCCCCGACGCGCTGTACGAGACGTTCGCCGCCTGGGCGGAGGAGCGCGGGATCACGCTGTACCCGGCGCAGGAGGAGGCCCTGATCGAGCTGGTGTCGGGGAACAACGTCATCCTCGCGACGCCGACCGGGTCGGGGAAGAGCCTGGTGGCGGCCGGTGCGCACTTCGCCGCGCTGGCGGAGGGCAAGCGGACCTTCTACACCGCGCCGATCAAGGCACTGGTCTCGGAGAAGTTCTTCGACCTCTGCAAGATGTTCGGCACCGAGCAGGTCGGCATGATGACCGGCGACGCGAGCGTCAACCCGACCGCGCCGATCATCTGCTGCACCGCCGAGGTACTGGCGCAGATCGCGCTGCGGGACGGCGCCCGGGCCGACGTCGGCCAGGTCGTCATGGACGAGTTCCACTTCTACGCGGAGCCGGACCGCGGCTGGGCCTGGCAGATCCCGATCCTGGAACTCCCGCAGGTGCAGTTCCTGCTGATGTCCGCGACGCTCGGCGACGTCCGCCGCTTCGAGGAGGACCTGACCCGCCGCACCGGCCGGCCGACCACCGTGGTCCGCTCGGCGACCCGGCCCGTCCCGCTGTTCTACGAGTACCGCCGCACCACCATGCACGACACCCTGGAGGAGCTGCTGAAGACCGGTCAGGCCCCGGTCTACGTCGTGCACTTCACCCAGAAGGAAGCCGTCGAGCGGGCGCAGTCGCTGATGAGCATCAACATGTGCTCGAAGGCGGAGAAGGACGCCATCGCCGCCCTCATCGGCAACTTCCGCTTCACCACCAAGTTCGGCCGCAACCTGTCCCGCTTCGTGCGGCACGGGATCGGCGTGCACCACGCGGGCATGCTGCCCAAGTACCGCCGGCTGGTCGAACGGCTCGCCCAGGCGGGGCTGTTGAAGGTCATCTGCGGCACCGACACGCTCGGCGTGGGTGTCAACGTGCCGATCCGCACGGTGCTGTTCACCGCGCTGTCCAAGTACGACGGCGTGCGCGTGCGGGTGCTGCGGGCCCGGGAGTTCCACCAGATCGCCGGACGGGCCGGGCGGGCCGGGTTCGACACCGTCGGTCAGGTCGTCGCGCAGGCGCCCGAGCACGTGATCGAGAACGACAAGGCCGTCGCCAAGGCGGGCGACGACCCGAAGAAGAAGCGCAAGATCGTCCGCAAGAAGGCGCCGGAGGGCTTCGTCGGGTGGTCCGAGGAGACCTTCGAGCGGCTGATCGCGGCCGACCCGGAGCAGCTGGTCTCCCGGTTCAAGGTGAGCCACGCGATGCTGCTGTCGGTGATCGGCCGGCCCGGCAACGCCTTCGAGGCGATGCGCAAGCTCCTCACCGACAACCACGAGGAGCGCGGTGCGCAGCGCCGGCACATCCGCACCACGATCGCCATCTACCGCTCGCTGCTGGAGGGCGGCGTGGTCGAGCGGCTCCCGGAGCCGGACGCGGAGGGCCGGATCGTCCGGCTGACCCTCGACCTCCAGGAGAACTTCGCCCTCAACCAGCCGCTCTCCACCTTCGCGCTGGCCGCCTTCGAGCTGCTCGACCCGGCCTCGCCCTCGTACGCGATGGACGTCGTCTCGGTGGTCGAGGCCACCCTCGACGACCCGCGCCAGATCCTCGCCTCGCAGCAGAACAAGGCCCGCGGCGAGGCCATCGGCGAGATGAAGCGCGACGGCATCGAGTACGAGGAGCGGATGGAGCGGCTCCAGGAGATCACCTACCCGAAGCCGCTGGAGGAGCTGCTCACCCACGCCTACGAGGTGTACCGGCGGGCGCACCCGTGGATCGGCGACCACGAGCTGCGGCCGAAGTCCGTGGTCCGCGACCTGTACGAGCGGGCGATGACCTTCTCGGACTACGTCGGCCACTACGACCTGGCGCGCACCGAGGGCATCGTGCTGCGCTACCTGGCCGGCGCCTTCAAGGCGCTGGAGCAGACCGTGCCCGACGACCTCAAGACCGACGACCTCAAGGACGTCATCGCCTGGCTCGGCGAGCTGGTCCGCCAGGTCGACTCCAGCCTGCTGGACGAGTGGGAGCAGCTGGCCAACCCGACCGATCCGCAGGCCCCCGAGGTCGCGCTGGACGACAAGCCGGCGCCGGTGACGGCCAACGCGCGGGCGTTCCGGGTGCTGGTGCGCAACGAGCTGTTCCGCCGGGTCGAGCTGGCCGCGCTGGAGAACTACCACGCCCTCGGCGAGCTGGACGGCGAGTACGGCTGGAACGCGGACCGCTGGGCGGAGGCGATGGACGGGTACTGGGACGAGCACGACGACCTCGGGACCGGGCCGAACGCGCGTGGCCCGAAGATGCTGCTGATCGAGGAGGAGGACTCCTCCTGGAAGGTCCGGCAGATCTTCGACGACCCGGCCGGTGACCACGACTGGGGCATCAGCGCCGAGGTCGACCTGTACGGCTCCGACGAGGAGGGCCGGGCGGTCCTGCGGGTCACCTCGGTGGACCGGCTCGACGGCTGACCACCCGACGGCGGCGGGGTCCACCACGGGTGGGCCCCGCCGCCGCGTCACATCCAGACGAAGGGCGCGCCCGCCGAGTAGGAGACCGCCCGGGTGGCCTCGTCGAGCGCCTGCTCGCCGCCGGCCGGGGCGGTGGACGGGGCGCCGACCGGGGTGGGCGGGCCGGAGGGGGCGGGCGGGGCGCCGTGCGGCTCGACGGGCCGCGAGCTGGTGACCGTCACGTACTGGCCGACCGCCGCGACGCGCTGCTCCGAGCCGGGCTTGGCGCTGCCGGCGGGCTGGGCGGGGGCGGTGGAGGCGTCCGGGAGGATGAAGGTGAGCGCGCCCGGCTTGGCCCGCAGGGTCTCGGCGGCCCTGGCGGCGGCGGCGTGGTCGGCGAAGCGCAGCAGGGTGACGCTGCTGAGCACCGGCTGGGCCTGGCCGGCGAAGCTGACGGCGAGGTAGGCCTGGCAGCCGCTGTCGCGCAGCAGGTCCTCGGCGCGGTCCTGGAGGGTCTCGGCGCAGCTCTCGCCCTGCCGGACACCGGAGCGCTTGCCCCGGTAGGCGCCGACCTCGATCACCCGCTGGGCGGGGAAGAGGGTGTCGACGTTGAGGCCCTCGGGGTCGGTCGCGGCGCGCGGCGGCGGACTGCCGACCACCCGCGGGGTGCTGGAGGCGTCCTTGCTGGCCGGGCCCAGTCCGGGTATCCAGTCGCCGGGCGCCGGGCGGGTGATGATCCAGCCGCCGGCCGCCACCACGCCGACCACCACGACCCAGCCCACGACGCGGCGGGCGCCGAATCTCCCGGGCGGCTGTCGATGGGCCTCGGCCGGCCGGGCGGCTCCGTGCTGTTCCTGGTCACCCGATGGCGGGGTCCGCTCCCCCTGCGTGGTCATGGCGCAGATTCTAAGCAGTGCGCGGGTGGTGGAGATCACGGGGGCGGGCCGTTGACGATCACCCGTACTACCGGTCGGTAACCCCGGCCCCCGGGGGACGTGACCTGCACCACTACCGTGAGCTGTGACACTGTGACAACTCGCACATCCTCCCGGAGATCTTCTGGTGGGTTCCCTCTGGCGTCGCCCGACGGCCAGCAGGCAGGATCAGCCTCATGGATCTGCTCGATACCCTCACCGCCAAGGGCCTGCGCGGGGAAATCCCCACCCGCGAGGAGGCCCTGGCCGTCCTCGCCACCACCGACGACGAGCTGCTGGACGTGGTCGCGGCCGCCGGGCGGGTGCGCCGGCAGTGGTTCGGCCGCCGGGTCAAGCTCAACTACCTGGTGAACCTCAAGAGCGGGCTCTGCCCGGAGGACTGCTCGTACTGTTCGCAGCGGCTGGGCTCCAAGGCCGAGATCCTCAAGTACACCTGGCTGAAGCCGGACCAGGCCGCCGAGGCGGCGAAGGCGGGCGTCGCCGGCGGCGCCAAGCGGGTCTGCCTGGTGGCCAGCGGCCGCGGCCCGACGGACCGTGACATCGACCGGGTGGCCGACACCATCTCGGCCATCAAGGACGCCGACCCGGCCGTCGAGATCTGCGCCTGCCTCGGCCTGCTCTCCGACAACCAGGCCGAGCGGCTGCGGGCGGCCGGCGCCGACGCGTACAACCACAACCTCAACACCTCCGAGGGCACCTACGGGGACATCACCACCACCCACACCTACGCGGACCGGGTGGACACCGTGCAGAAGGCGCACGGCGCGGGCCTGTCCGCCTGCTCCGGCCTGATCGCGGGCATGGGCGAGAGCGACGGCGACCTGGTCGACGTGGTCTTCGCGCTGCGCGAGCTGGGCTCGGACTCGGTGCCGGTCAACTTCCTCATCCCGTTCGAGGGCACCCCGCTGGCCAAGGAGTGGAACCTCACCCCGCAGCGCTGCCTGCGGATCCTGGCGATGGTCCGCTTCGTCTGCCCCGACGTCGAGGTGCGGATCGCGGGCGGGCGCGAGGTCCACCTGCGCTCGCTGCAGCCGCTGGGCCTGCACATCGCCAACTCGATCTTCCTGGGCGACTACCTGACCAGCGAGGGCCAGGCCGGCCAGGCCGACCTCGACATGATCAAGGACGCGGGCTTCGAGGTGGAGGGCGCCGGCGAGGCCACCCTGCCCCGGCACCGGGCCGACATCGCGGCCGCCGCCGAGGGCGGCGCGTGCGGGACGGGCGGCGGCTGCGGGCCGTGCGGCGGGCACGCCGCGCCGGCCGAACAGCCGACCGCGGAGCAGGCCGGGGGCTGCGGGCCCTGCGGCGGGCACGCCGCGCCGGCCGTCGAGGCGGACACCGCCGAGGCCACCGAGACCGCCGGGGCCGGGACGGCCGTCGCCGGGGCGAACACCGGCGACGGGCTGCGCAGCGACCTCGTCCGGGTCCGCCGGCGCGGTGCCGGTACCGAGCTGGCCCCCAACGCCTGACCGTCCGCAGGGAAAGACTCACCATGGCTCAGCTGACCACCGACACCCTCCTCGCCCTCGACCGGGCGCACGTCTGGCACCCGTACGGCCCGATGCCCGGCACCGCCACCCCCTACGTCGTCGAATCGGCGTCCGGGGTGCGGCTGCGGCTCGCCGAGCCCGTCGCGGGCCGCCGCGAGCTGGTCGACGGCATGTCGTCCTGGTGGGCGGCGATCCACGGCTACGGGCACCCCGTGCTGGACGAGGCGGTGCGCGACCAGCTGGGCCGGATGAGCCACGTGATGTTCGGCGGGCTCACCCACGAGCCCGCCGTACGGCTCGCCGCCCGGCTGGTCGAGATCACCCCGGAACCGCTGCGGCACGTCTTCCTGGGCGACTCCGGCTCGGTGGCGGTCGAGGTGGCGATGAAGATGTGCCTGCAGTACTGGCAGTCCGTCGGGCGGCCGGAGAAGCGGCGGCTGCTCACCTGGCGCGGCGGCTACCACGGGGACACCTTCCACCCGATGTCGGTCTGCGACCCGCAGGGCGGCATGCACCACCTCTGGGGCGGGGTGCTGCCCGACCAGCTCTTCGCACCCCAGCCGCCGGCCGGCTTCGACGCCCCGCCGGACGCCGGGTACGCGGCGCGGTTCGAGTCGCTGATGGAGCGGCACGCGGGCGAACTGGCCGCCGTGATCGTCGAGCCGGTCGTGCAGGGCGCGGGCGGGATGCGGTTCCACTCGCCGGCCTACCTGCGGATGCTGCGCGAACTCTGCGACCGGCACGGGGTGCTGCTCGTCTTCGACGAGATCGCCACCGGGTTCGGCCGCAGCGGCGCGCTGTTCGCGGCCGACCACGCCGGCGTCTCGCCGGACGTCATGTGCCTGGGCAAGGCGATGACCGGCGGCTACCTGACCATGGCGGCCACGCTCTGCACCGCCGAGGTCGCGGACGGGATCAGCCGGGGCGAGATGCCGGTGCTGGCGCACGGGCCGACGTTCATGGGCAACCCGCTGGCCGCGGCCGTCGCCAACGCCTCGATCGACCTGCTGCTGGGCCAGGACTGGCAGGTCGAGGTGAAGCGGATCGAGGGCGGCCTGCGGGACGGCCTGGCGGACGCCGCCGAGCTGCCCGGGGTCCGGGACGTACGGGTGCAGGGGGCCATCGGGGTGGTGCAGCTCGACCACCCGGTGGACGTGGCGGCGGCGACCGAGGCCGCCGCCCGGGAGGGCGTCTGGCTGCGGCCGTTCCGCGACCTCCTCTACACGATGCCGCCGTACGTGACGCAGGACGAGGACGTGGCGCGGATCGCCGCGGCCGTGACGGCGGCGGCGGTGGCCGGATGAGCGCGCGGATCCTGTTCGTCACGGGGACCAACACCGAGGTCGGCAAGACCGTCGCCACCGCCGCCGTCGCCTCGGCGGCGCTGCGGGGCGGCGCGCGGGTCGCGGTGCTGAAGCCCGGCCAGACCGGTCTGGCCGCCGGCGAGCCGGGCGACGTGGACGACGTCCGCCGCCTCGCCGCCGGCCCGGCCGCGGGCGCGCCGGCCGGTCGGCTGACCACGCGTGAGCTGGCCCGGTACCCGGAGCCGCTGGCCCCGAACACGGCGGCGCGGCGCGCCGGACTGCCCCCGGTATCGCCCGACGAGGTGGCGGCGGAGGTCGCGGCGCTGGCCGCGGCGCACGAGCTGGTACTGGTCGAGGGCGCCGGCGGACTGCTGGTGCACTACGACGACGAGGGCCGGACGCTGGCCGACCAGGCGCGCGCGGTGCGGCGGGCCGGTCTCGCGGCCGAGGTGCTGCTGGTGGCCTCGGCGGGGCTGGGCACGCTCAACATCGTCGCGCTCACGGCGGAGGCCCTGCGGGCGCGCGAGCTGCCGCTGGCCGGCGTCGTCGTCGGCTCCTGGCCGCAGCGCCCCGGGCTCGCCGAGCGCTGCAACCTCGCCGACCTGCCCCGGTCGGCGGACGCTCCGCTGCTCGGCGCCCTCCCGGCGCACGCGGGCGGCGCGCCGGACTTCGCCGCGCTGGCCGCCGCCTCGCTGGCGCCCGAGCTGGGCGGCGACTGGGACGCCGCGGCCTTCGCCCGGACGCACCGGCCCTACGCGCTGTAGGTCGCGCGGGAGGCGCGGGAGGCGCGGGTGCCCGCCCGGGCCCGTAGGGGCGGGCGGGCACCCGGCGGGCACCGGGCGGGCACCGGGCTCAGGCGGGCGCCGGGCGGCACCGGGATCCGGACCCGCACCGGGCTCAGGCGGGCGCCGGGCCGTGCAGCAGTACCGGTTTGACGGCAGCTCCGGCGACCGAGTCCGCGACCGCGCGGTTGATGTCGGCCAGCGGGTACGACCGGACGAGCCGGTCCAGCGGGAACCGGCCCGCCAGGAAGAAGTCCAGCAGCTGCGGGATCAGCAGCTGCGGGACGCTGTCGCCCTGGAGGATGCCCTTCACCGTGCGGCCGAGCAGCTGGACCAGCCCGACCGAGAGGTCCTGCCCGGTGCCCGCCGACCCGACGATGCCGGCCGTTCCGCCGACCGCCAGCGACTCCACGGCGGCCCGGGCGGTGCGCGGCAGGCCCACCGCGTCGAGCGCGAAGTCGACACCGCCCCGGCTGAGCCGGACCACGGCGGCCGCCACGCCGTCCTGGGCGCCGTCGAGCACGTCGGTGGCACCGAGTTCGAGCGCGAGGTCCAGCCGGGCGCGGTTCAGGTCGACGGCGATGATCCGTGAGCAGCCGGCGATCCTGGCCGCCATCACCGCCGCCAGCCCCACCGGCCCGGCGCCGAACACCACGAGACTGCTCCCGGGCGGTGCCGCGAACACCCCGAGCACCGCGCCCGCGCCGGTCTGCAGCCCGCAGCCCAGCGGGCCGAGCAGTTCGAGCGGGGCGTCCTCACGGACCTTCACGACACTGCGCCGGTGGGCGACGACGTGGTCCCCGAAGGAGGACTGGCCGAAGAAGTGCCCGTTGATCTCGGCGCCGTCCGCGTCCCGGTAGGCGGTCGAGCCGTCCGCCCGCCGGCCGCGCAGGTTGAGCGGCAGGAACGACGCGCAGTGCATCGGGTGGCCGGTGAGGCAGGGACGGCAGGAGCCGCAGCTCATCGGCGCCAGCACCACCGGGTCGCCGGGGGCGACCGAGGTCACCCCCGCGCCGACGGCCGCGACCACACCGCTGCCCTCGTGCCCGAGGACGGCGGGCAGGCCCGGCGGGAGGATCTGGTCCAGCGCCAGCAGGTCGGTGTGGCACAGGCCGGTGGCGACGAGCCGGACCAGCACCTCGTCGGCCCGGGGCGGCTCCAGCAGGACGTCCTCGACCGTGAACGGCCCGCCCTTGCCTCGGGCGACGGCGGCCTTGATGGACAGCATTCGGGTCCTCATCTCATGACGGTGGGCAGGGGCCGGCCCCGGGTCACCGACCCGGGGCCGGCGGGGCGGCGGGGGCGGCCGCCGGGTCGCCGGGGCGGGCGCCGGGCGGGTCGCCCGGAGCGTCGTGGCCGCCGTCGCCGTGCGGATCGGCGGTGGTGCTGGTCACCCGGCCGTCGGCGAAGCGCAGCCGGCCCTCCCCGGCGACGACCAGGTCGGCGAACTCGAAGCGGGTGATGCCGGTGTCCGCCGCGACGACCCACGCCTGTCCGGTGCGCCCGTCCCGCACGGCGACGGCCATCGCGTCCACCACGAGGTCCGGGGCGGCCACCGCCACCCCGGCGGCCCGCCAGGCGGCGAGGCGCCCGGCGATCAGCGGCGTCTCGACCGCGCCCGGGCAGAGCACGTTGAGGGTGACGCCGTCGCCCGCGAGGGCCGGCGCCAGCGACCGGACCAGCCCCACCACGGCGTGCTTGGAGGCGGCGTAGAACACGTCGGGCGAGGGACGCAGCCCGGTGGTACTGGCGGTGACCGTGATCGAGCCCCCGCCACGGGCCCGCAGCGCCGGGAGCGCGGCCTGCACCCCGTAGACCACCGAGTCGACGTTGACCGCGAGCAGCCGCCGGTAGGCCTCGGGATCGAACCCGTCGCCGATCGCGCTCCCGGCCAGGACACCGGAGTTGAGCCAGACGGCGTCCAGGCCGCCGAACCGGTCGACCGCGGCCCGCACCAGCCGCTCGTTGTCGGCCAGTTCGGCGGTGTCCGCCCGGACGAACAGGGCGCCGGTCTCCCGGGCGACCGCCTCGCCGCGGGCCCGGTCGATGTCGGCCAGCACGACGTGACCGCCCTGGGCGGTGAACCGCCGGGCGGCGGCGGAACCGATTCCGCCGCCCCCACCGGTGATCAGTACGACCTTGCCCGCGAAGCCCGCGAGGTCCGCGGACCTCGCGGGGCCCGCGGAACCGGCCGTGTCCGGAGTCGTGTCCATGCGTCCGGGTCAGGAGAGCAGGGTCGAGAAGAAGACCAGCTTGGCCTCGGCGACCTTGCCGGGGTCAACCGGGCGCCACTGGCGGACCCCGGTGCGCCCGGCGTAGCTGCCGCTCACGCCGACCACCGGGCAGTAGAGCCACTCACCGGAGACCAGGTTGCTGAACCGCGCCCAGGCCTCGACGTGCACGTCGCCGTCGGCGAGCGCGATCTTCTCGGTGATGCAGGTCATCAGCTCGTCGTCGCTCTCGCGGCGCGTGACGATCTTGTAGAAGCCGTCGACCGTACCGATCGCGGCACCCGACGGGTCGCGCAGCTCCGCCACGTAGGTGCCGCTCTGTCCGACCTTCGGGTCCTCGAAGTCGATGTCGTTGGCGAAGGTGACCAGGTGCTCACTGAGGTTCTCGAACATTGTCCATCGTTCCTTCGGTAGGGGTGCCGGGTGCTCCCGGCGGTCATGACGGGTGGGGTCGGGTGCCCTGGGACGGTCGGGTACCGGGGTGGTCGGGTACCGGGGATGTCGGGTACCGGGGATGTCAGGCCTTGCGGAACACGTCCTTGACGAGGATCAGGCCGTCCTTGAGCGTGAAGAGGTCCACGCCCCGGTCCAGCACCCGGCCGGTGGCGTCGCGCAGGGTGAACTCGATGATCTGGCGGTCCCCCACGACCACGGCCGGCTCGAAGACCAGGGCGATCCCCTGGTCGCCGAACTCCTCGCGCTTCTTGACCAGGTCCACCAGGTAGTCCCGGATCTCGTCGCGCCGGTAGGTGGTGCCGGGCTCGGGCCCCTCGGCCACGCTCCAGACGCCGTCCTCGGCGAAGCAGGCGACCGCCTCGTCGAAGGCGTCCCGGGCGCACGCGTCGAAGAAGGCCGCGACCTTGCCCTCGCCCACCGCCGTGCCGGCTACCGCGTTGTCGGTCATCGTGATCTCGTCTCTCTCGGGTCGGAATGTGTCGATCGGGATGTGTCGGTCGGAATCTGTTGGTCGGGATGTGTCGGTCGGGATGTGTCGGGCACGCTCGGTCGTACGGAACGGGCCGGGCGGGCCGGGTGGGCCGGGCGGGTGCCGGTCAGGACAGCAGGACGGGCAGGCTCTCCAGCCCGCGGAACTGGAGGCTGTGCCGCCAGACCAGCCGGTCGGCCGGCACCGCGAGCTCCCAGCGGGGGAAGCGGCTCAGCAGGCGACCGAACAGCACCTCGCCCTCCAGCCGGGCCAGCGGGGCGCCGATGCAGTGGTGGATGCCGTGGCCGAAGGACAAGTGCTGGTTCCTGGTGCGGCCCACGTCCAGCCGGTGGGGGTCCGCGAAGACCGCCGGGTCCCGGTTGGCGGCGCAGAGCGAGACGAAGACGATCTCGTCCGCCGGGATGGTCACCTCGCCCACCTGGACCGGCTTGGTGGTCCAGCGGATGGTGGCGAGGTTCAAGGGGCTCTCGTAGCGCAGGAATTCCTCGACCGCACCGGCCAGCAGGGTGGGGTCGGCCCGGAGCCGGCCCAGCTGGTCGGGGTGCTGGATCAGCGCCAGCACGCCACTGCTGATCATGTTCGCGGTCGTCTCGTAGCCCGCGTTCATCAGCAGGAACAGGCTGGAGATCAGTTCGCCGCCGTCCAGCCGGTTGCCGTCGTCCTCGGCGTCGATGAGCGCGCTCACCAGGTCGTCGGCGGGCTCCTTGCGCTTGGCCTCGACCACCGCCGCCAAGTGGCCGTACGCCAGCCCGACCGCCTCCCGCTTCTCGGCGGCGGTGGACCGGACGCTGGTGAGCACGCCGTTCCAGCGGCGCAGATCGGCGAAGTCGGACACCGGCACGCCCAGCAGGGCGCCGATCACGTAGATCGGGAAGGCCAGGGCGATCTGCTCGACCAGGTCGAACTCCGCGCCCGGCACGACGTCCTCGACCAGATCGTCGGCCAACTCCTCGATCCACGGCCGCATCTGCTCGACCCGGCGCATGGTGAAGGCCTTGGAGACGATCCGCCGCAGCCGGGTGTGGTCCGGGGGGTCGCTGAAGAGCATGCTGCGCGGGTTGCTGCCCGCCGAGCCGTCGGGGTGCAGGGCGTGCCGCTCGATGATCCGGGGCAGGCCGAGCGCGTCCTTGGACAGCGACTGGTCGGCCAGCAGCGCCCGGACGTCCTCGTGCCGGGTCACCACCCAGGCGTTGACCTCCGAGGCGAGCGTCTTCACCACGTGCCGGCCGACCGGCGCCTCGGTGCGCAGGACGTCGTAGGAGGGATAGGGGTTCTGCATGAACGTCGGACCGAACACGGTGTCGGCCTCCGGGGCCGGTGCGGGCGGGGTGGATTCGGTGGTCATCGCGGTGCTTCTTCCTCCGGTACCGATCCGGACAGCCACGACTCGACGGCACGGCCGGTCGAGGGTCCGGAGTCTCCGATGATGGTCAGGTGATCTGCCGGCACGTCGACCGTCGTGTGCCGGGTGGGCCAGGACGCCGCGGGGACCGGTCGGTCGGCCGCGGTGCCGGGGAGGGACTCGGTCGCCCGGACGAGCAGGGTCGGGCTCGCCACCGGCGCCGGCCGCCAGTCGCGGAACAGGTCGAAGTGACGGCCCATCGCGCTCAGTCCGGCGTCCGTGGTCGCCTCCACCAGCTCCGCGCGGTCCGCCAGGGCGGTGAACAGCGTCGACTCCAGGGCGGTGAGACCCGGGCTGCCCGGCAGGTGACTGTCGAGCAGGACCACGGCGGCCGGGGCCGCTCCCTCCTGCGCCAGCGCTCCGGCCACGGCGTGCGCGACCCAGCCGCCCGACGAGTAGCCCACCAGGACCACGGGCCGGTCGCCGTGCTCCGCGCGGACGGCGGCCGCCTGGCGGCCGACGAACTCCGCCAGGGTGCGGGGCAGTGCCTCACCGGCCGCGTACCCGGACGGCGCGAGCACGGTCAGGCCCCGGCGGCCCCGGAACGCGGTCGCGAACCGGGCGTACTGGTAGGCGTGCGCGGGTGCCACCAGCGAGGGGAAGCAGACCAGGGGTGGTCCGGCCGGTCCCTCGGCGAAGCGGGCGCTCCGCGGTGCGGGCGGCGCCGACGCCGGGGTGTCCGGTCCGTCCGGGCGGTCCGGGCGGTCCGGGCCGTCCGGTTCGTCGCGCAGGTGGGCGGCGGCGGCGAGCAGGCGCAGCCCCTGGCCGGCCCGGCCGGCCAGGCTGGCCTGCCGGAACAGCGCCACCAGCGGGGTCTCGGACCCGTTCGGGGCCGGAGCCTGAGCCTGAGCCTGAGTCGGAGCCTGAGGGGGAGTCGGAGTCGGGTCCACCGGGGGCGCGTCGACGATCCGCTCGGTCAGCAGGGCGGCCAGCGCCGCGCCCGTCGGGCACTCGACGATCGCCGACGGGGCCAGCCGGACCCCGGTAGCCTCGTGCAGCCGGGTGCGCAGCTCCGCCGCGCCCAGGGAGTTGAGCCCGAGTTCGGTGAAGGTGTCGGCCGGCCCGGCGGGCGCGTCCGGATCGCCGAGCACGGCGGCGACCTGATCCAGCACCACCTCGGTCAGCAGCGCCGTCCGGGACGCGGGCGGCGCCTCGCGGAGCCGTCGGCGCAGCGTCTCGCTCCCGGTCTCGGCTTCCTCCGGCTTCGCCCCCGGCCGCACATACGTGTGCGGACTCGTGTGCGGGCTGCCGGCCGGCTCCTGTCCGGTGAAGGCCTCCCGGCCGGTGCCGTTCCCGGCCCCGGGCCGGCCGGTCACGGCGGTGGAGCGGGTCGCGGACAGCCAGTGGCCGCGGCCCTGGAACGGGTAGACCGGCAGGTCCACCCGGCGGCCACCGCCCGGGGCGGTCAGGTCCACCGGCAGTCCCCGTACGTGGAGGCGGGCGAACGCGGCCGTCAGCGCGGCGCGGTCCGGGCGGTCGGCCCGCAGCAGCGGGACGGCCGCGGCGGCCCCGGGATCGGTGAGGCAGTCCTGGACCATCGCGGTGAGCACGGCGTCCGGCCCGAGTTCGACGAAGGTGCGCACCCCGCGCCCTTCCAGCGTCCGGACGCCGTCGGCGAACCGGACCGGCTCCCGCACGTGCCGCACCCAGTAGTCGGCGCCGGCCACCTCGGCCGGACCGACCACCGCACCGGTCAGGTTGGAGACCAGCGGGATCACCGGCGGGTGGTAGGCGATCCGCTCGGCCTCGGCGCGGAACGCGGCCAGCATGCCCGCCATGTGCGGGGAGTGGAAGGCGTGGCTGACCCGCAGCCGCTTGGTCCGCCGGCCCCTGGCGGCCAGCACGGCGGCGACCTCCCGGACGGCGTCCTCGTCGCCGGAGAGCACGGTGGCGGCGGGGCCGTTGACCGCGGCCACCGAGAGCCGGTCGGCACGCTCGGCGACGAGCTCCGCCACCTCGTCCGGCCCGGCCTCGACGGCCGTCATCGCGCCGCCGGGCGGCAGCTCCTCCATCAGCCGCGCCCGGGCCGCGACCAGTGCGGTGGCGTCCGCGAGGTCGAACACACCGGCCACATGGGCGGCGGCGAGCTCCCCGATCGAGTGCCCGGCCACCACGTCCGGCACCAGGCCACGGCTCTCCACGAGCCGGAAGAGGGCGACCTCCAGCGCGAACAGCGCCGCCTGGGCGTGCCCGGTCCGGTCCAGCAGGGCGGCCCCGGTGGAGCCGGGGCCGGCCTGCAGCACGCCCCGGACGGAGTGGCCGAGCCGCTCTTCGAGCCCGTCGCAGGCCTCGTCGAACGCCGCCCGGAAGACCGGGAACGCCTCGTACAACTCCCTTCCCATTCCCGGGCGCTGGCTGCCCTGCCCGGTGAAGAGGAAGGCCACCGCGCCGTCCGCGGCCACCCGGCCGGTGATCACCCCGGGCACCTGGCGGTCCGCCGCGAGGGCGGCGAGGCCGGCGTCGAAGCCGGCCCGGTCCTCGGCGAGGACGACCGCCCGGTGGGTCAGCGCGGCCCGGCCGGTGGCGAGGGACCAGCCGAGGTCGGCGAGCGTCTGGTCGGGGTGGGTGCCGAGGTGGGCGCGGAGCGAGCGGGCCTGGGCGCGCAGCGCGTCCGCGCCCCGGGCGGACACCGGCAGCGCGAGGACGCCGGCGGCCGCTGCGGCGGTCCCGGTGGTGGCGACGGAGCCGGTCGCGAGGTCCGCCGCGGGGGCGGGGGCCGGCCCGGGCTCCGGCTCGGGGGCCTCCTCGATGATCGCGTGCGCGTTGGTGCCGCTGACCCCGAAGGAGGACACCCCGGCGCGGCGCGGCCGGTCGGTCCGTGGCCACGCCACCGGCTCGGTCACCAGTGACACCGCGCCGGACGACCAGTCCACGTGCGGGGACGGCGCGTCCACGTGCAGCGTCCGGGGCAGCACCCCGTGCCGCATCGCCAGCACCATCTTGATCAGCCCGGCGAGGCCGGCGGCGGCCTGGGTGTGCCCGATGTTCGACTTCACCGAGCCCAGGTACAGCGGCCGGTCGGCCGGGCGCTCCTGCCCGTAGGCGGCCAGCAGGGCCTGCGCCTCGATCGGGTCGCCCAGCCGGGTGCCGGTGCCGTGCGCCTCCACCGCGTCGACCTCGGCCGGCGTCAGACCGGCGTCGGCCAGCGCCTCGCCGATCACCCGCTGCTGGGCGGGCCCGTTCGGCGCGGTCAGGCCGTTGCTGGCGCCGTCCTGGTTCACCGCGCTGCCGCGCAGCACCGCGAGCACCGGGTGCCCGTTGCGGCGCGCGTCGGAGAGCCGCTCCAGCACCAGGACGCCCGCGCCCTCACCCCACCCGGTGCCGTCGGCCCCCGCGGCGAACGCCTTGCAGCGGCCGTCCTCGGCGAGTCCGCGCTGGCGGCTGAAGTCGACGAACACTCCGGGGCCGGACATCACCGTCGCCCCGCCGACCAGCGCCAGCGAGCACTCGCCCTGGCGCAGCGACCGGGCGGCGAGGTGCAGCGCCACCAGCGAGGACGAGCACGCGGTGTCCACGGTGAGCGCCGGACCGCGCAGGCCCAGGGTGTAGGCGAGCCGGCCGGAGAGCACGCTGGCCGCGTTGCCGGTGCCCAGGTAGCCGTCCAGGCCGTCCGGGATCTCCCGGACGAACGACAGGTAGTCCTGCCCGTTGGTGCCGATGAACACCCCGGTGCGGCTCTCCCGCAGACCGAGCGGGTCCAGGCCGGCGCGTTCCACCGCCCGCCAGGCGATCTCCAGCAGCAGCCGTTGCTGCGGGTCCATCGCCGCCGCCTCGCGCTCGCCGATCCCGAAGAACGCCGCGTCGAAGCGGTCGGGCCGGTCCAGGAAGGCGCCGTGGCGGGTGTAGCTGGTGCCGGACCGCTCCGGGTCCGGGTCGTACAGGGTGGCGAGGTCCCACCCGCGGTCGGTGGGGAACTCGGACACCGCGTCGCGCCCGGTGCGCAGCAGCTCCCAGAAGTCCTCCGGACCGGCGACGCCGCCGGGGAACCGGCAGTCCATCGAGACGATCGCGACGAGGTCCTCCGCGGGATCGGCACCGGCCGCGGACCGGTCGGCCCGCTGCTCGGTGTCGTCCCGCAGCCGGGTGCGCAGATGGGCGGCGAGCGCCTGCGGGTTCGGGTGGTCGAACGCGAGGGTCGGGGGCAGGGTGACGCCGAGGGCGGTGCCCAGCGCGTTGCGCAGTTCGACCGCGGTGAGCGAGTCCAGGCCGAGTTCCCGGAACGGCTTGTCGGCGACGACCGCCGTCGCGTCCCGGTGGCCCAGCACCCGGGCCGTGGTGGCCGCCACCAAGTCGCGCAGGGCCCGGTCGAGTTGGGCGGGAGGCAGGGCGGCGAGCCCGGTCGTGGCGCTGCCCGGGCCGGCCGTCGCGCCGCTCGGGGCGGACTCCGGCCGGGCTTCGGGCAGGTCGGCGAGCATCGGCGGCAGCGGCGCTCCCCCGGCGGCCAGCCGCGCCCAGCGGACGTCGGCGACCACGGTGGTGGCGGCGCCGGCGTCCACCGCCGTGCGCAGCGCCGCGAGGGCGGGCCCGGCCGCCATCGGCTCGACCGCGAGCCGGGCCAGCTTCTGCCGGGCGCCGTCGCCCGCCGCCATCCCCGCGCCGGCCCACGGCCCCCACGCGATCGAGGTGGCCGGCAGGCCGTCCCGCACCCGGCGCTCGGCCAGCGCGTCGAGGAACGCGTTGGCCGCCGCGTAGTTGCCCTGGCCGGCGCTGCCCAGCGTGCCGGCCACGGAGGAGAAGAGGACGAACGCCGACAGCTCGGTACCGAGGGTCAGTTCGTGCAGGTTCAGCGCGGCGGCGGCCTTCGCCCGGGCCACTTCGGCGAGCCGCCCGGGCGTCAGCGCGGTCAGCACGCCGTCGTCGAGCACCCCGGCGGCGTGCACCACGGCCGTGACCGGGGCCGGGAGCCCGGCCAGCAGGGCGGCGAGCGCGGCGCGGTCCGCCACGTCGCACGCCTCGATGCTCACCTCGGTGCCCAGCGCGGCCAGTTCGGCGGCCAGCTCCTCGGCGCCCGGTGCGTCGGCGCCCCGGCGGCCGGTGAGCACCAGGTGCCCGGCGCCCTCCCGGGCGAGCCAGCGGGCCACTTCGGCGCCCAGCGCGCCCGTGCCGCCGGTCACCAGGACGGTGCCGGACGGCCGCCAGCGCGGCGGCGTCGGGCCGGGCCGGGCGCGCACCAGCCGGCGGGCGAACACCGCGTCGCCGCGGATCGCGGCCTGGTCCTCGCCCGTCGCCCCGGTGAGGAGGCCGGCGAGCCGAGCGCCGGTCCGCCCGTCCGGCGCGGCCGGGAGGTCCACCAGGCCGCCCCAGGTCAGCGGCTGTTCCAGCCGGGCGACCTGGCCGAGCCCCCAGAGCGGGGCCTGGGCGTAGCCGCCGAGGCCGTCCTGCGGGGTCGCCGGGACGGCGTCCCTGGTCGCCGTCCAGAGCGGGACGTCGAGGCCGAGGTCGGTGACGGCCTGCTGGACCGCGAGGGCGCCGGCGAGGCCGCGGGTGATCTCGGGGTGGTCCGGCTCGGGCCGCTCGTCGACGCCCGCCAGGCAGAGCACGCCACGAAGGGCGGGGGCGGCGGCGGGGGCGGCGGGGGCGGCCGGGGCGGCGGGGGCGGCGGGGGCGGCCGGGGAGTCGGCCGCCCGGC
>NZ_JBHWUI010000073.1:0-40997 GCF_042737525.1 Kitasatospora sp. NPDC059973
CCCCGTATCGCGGTGGCGGCCCCCTTACCACCCCGCAAACCCCGCGCCTTTCTCCCCCCGGGGGGCCGGCCCCGGTCGTCGGGGCCGGCCCCCGGCAGTCCCGGACCACTCCCCGCCCGCGCGGTTCCGCCCGTTCGCCCGGGTCGAGCGCGGCCGTATCCGCGATGCCGCGGCGTGCCCCGAGGGGCATGAGCAACAGATCTGATGGGCAGTCAAAAATACGCTGAGCAGCGGAGGTTCGACTCGCGCCGTCGACCGCTCCGGTGTGCGGGTCGACGCGCGGAGACCGCGCCGGGCCCGGGCGGCCGCCGCGGCCGCCGCGCTCACCGATCCCCCTCCCGTACGCGCTCCGGAGGCCCGTCGCGGCCCGATGTGCCACGGTGGAATCCGGGGTCAGCGCACCCCGTCGGGAGAGGAGTGGCCATGTCGTCGAAGCGACGTCGCAAGAAGAAGGCACGAGCCAAGCGCGGGGCCAATCACGGCCGTCGGCCCCAGTGCTGAGCACTTCCTGAGCGGCCACCGGTGGCCCGGCGAGGGGCCGCCGGTGGTCTCGCGCCGTCTCCGCCACCGAGCCGCGGGTGCGCGGCCACCGCGGGGAAGGCCGTGCGGGGCCGGTCGCGGGGGTGTCGACCGTGGGATCGGTCCCCGCCGCCCGCCGCCCGCCGGGCGCCGAGCCCGGAGGGCCCGAAGAGCTCACCGGAGGACCACCGGAGGACCGCCGGAGGACCCGGGGCCCCGGAGGAACGGAAGGACGCGACGGATGGGTACACCGCGGCCCGACCGCACCCCGAAGGAGTCCGCGCCGATCGCGGCGAGCCAGTCGCTGACGCTCGCGGCCATGCTCTTCGCGGTCTCGATGACCTTCATCGACCAGACGATCGTCTCGATCGCCGCGCCCGACATCATTCGCGAACTGGGCCTCTCGGCCGTCGGGATGCAGTGGGTGGTCAACGCCTATCTGCTCTCCCTCGCGGCCTTCTTCGCCCTCGGCGGCCGGCTGGCGGACGTCCTCGGCCACAAACGGATGATGCTGATCGGGACGCTCACCTTCGTGATCGCCTCGGCGCTCTGCGGCGCGGTGCCCTCCGGCGGTGCCGCCGAGACCTGGCTGATCTGCTTCCGGGCGGTGCAGGGCCTCGGCGCGGCGCTGATGTTCCCGGCGGCGCTGGCCGTGGTGGTGGAGGTGTTCCCGGTCGAGCGGCGCGGCCGGGCGCTGGCGCTGTTCTTCGGGGTCGCGGGCGGCCTGACCGCGATCGGCCCGATCCTCGGCGGCTGGCTGACCAGCTGGACCTGGCGGGCGATCTTCTGGGTCAACGTGCCGGTCGCGGTCGTCGCGGTGGTCCTGACCGTACTCGCCGGCATCCGCAACCACCCCCGCCGCGAGCCGGTCGACTGGCCGGGCGCCGCCCTGGTTGCCGTCGGGATGGGTCTGAGCGTGCTCGGCCTCCAGCAGGCGGCGGCCTGGGGCTGGGGCAGCTGGGCGACCTGGCTGTGCATCGTCGGCGGGCTGGTCGTCCTGGTGGTGTTCGTCGCGCTGGAGCTGCGCACCGAGCACCCGCTGATCAAGATGCGGGTCTTCGCCGACCGGGCCTTCGCGGCGGACAACGCCGTGCTCTTCTTCGCGATGATCGCCTTCGTCCCGGTGTTCTTCTTCGCCTCTGTCTACGCGCAGGTGGCGCTGGACCAGACGCCCAACGAGGCGGGTCTCTACCTGCTGGTCTTCTTCGCCGGGTTCGCCCCCGGCTCGCAGATCGGCGGGCGGATGCTGGACCGGCGCGGCGCGCGCCCGCCGATGCTGCTGGGCACGGCGGTGTCCGCGGTCGGCTTCGCGCTCTGGGCCTCGAAGATCACCGACCTGTCGCTCGGCGCGCAGTGGCCGTACATCGTCCTGGCGGGCGCGGGGATCGGGCTGCTGCTGACCCCCGCCTCGACGGACGCCGTCAACCGCTCGATCAACGCCTCGTACGGCGAGGTCACCGGGATCACCCAGACGGTGCGCAACTACTCCGCGAGCCTGGGCCTGGCGGTGCTGGGCACCGTCCTGCTGCACAGCACCACCAGGAACGTGCGGAGCACGCTGGTCGCCAACGGCGTCCCGGTGGACGCCGCGCCCGGCGTCGCCGACACCGTCACCAAGAGCATCACCGGCCACGGCTCGGGCTCGCAGGCGCCGAACGGCGTCGGCGCCACGCTGCTGGACGCGATCCGGCAGGACTTCGCCGAGGCGAACGGGCCCGTGCTCTACGGCATGGCGGCCGCGCTCGCGGTCGCCTTCGTCTGCGCGCTGCTGCACCCCGGCACCCGGGTCACCGCGGACCCCGCGCCGGTCGTGGACACCGCCGCCGTCTCCGAGGGCGGCACCGGCCCGGCTACGGGTTGAGCGGCGACCAGAGCCAGGCGCAGGACGGGTGACGACCGGTCAAGCCCCCTCGGCCGGCGCCCTCAGGGCCGGGGCGCCGCCAGCACGGCTTCGGCGACGGAGGTACGGGCGTAGAGCACCGAGCGGCCGGCCCGGTGGGCGCTGACCAGGCCGGCGTCGCGCAGCGCGGTGAGGTACTGCGACACCCCGGCCGGGGAGAGCCCGGTGCGGCGGGCCAGTTCGGTGGTGGACGCCGGGGAGTCCAGTTCGGTCAGCAGCCTGGTCCGGGAGCGGCCGAGGACGGCGGCCAGGGCGTTCGCCGCCGGGGCCGGCCGGGACTCCCACAGGGCGCCGATGCCGCGGGCCGGATAGGCGAGTTGGGGCGGCTCCGGCGGCATCAGCCGGGTGAGCAGGTGCGGCCCGGTGAACGCCGAGGGGATCAGCAGCAGCCCGTCGCCGGCGCCCTGCCGGGACAGCGTCCGCCGCCGGCGGGCGATCCGCAGCGCGTTGTCGTCCCAACTCGCCGAGGGGTGGAGCTCGTTGAGGAGCCGCCCGGTGCCGTGCTCGGCGACCTGGCGGGCCCGGTGGAAGACATCGGCGTCGAGCGCCGCCCGGATCCGCGCCCAGTAGGGGGCCAGGGCGAGCTCCCAGTACGTCTCGATCTCCTCCGCCAGCCGCTCCAGCTGGGCCGGCGGGGAGGCCTGGAGGGCCCGCAGCCGGGGGCCGGGGGAGCCCTGTTCGCCCCGCAGGCGTGCGAGGTCCTGGTGCACCCGGGACGGGGGCGTGGCGCGGATCCCGGCCAGCTCCTGCGCCAGGGTGGGCGCGGGCCCGGCGGGCGCCGGGTTGAGGAAGTCGGCGACGTAGCCGGCGCGCGGCACCAGCTCGGCGAGCAGCCCCCGGTCCAGGCCCGCGGCGGTGACCCGCGGCCGGACCTGCTGGATCCACGGCTGGTGCACGGGGTGCGCGGCGCCGGAGGCCAGCAGCCGGTAGCTGGTGCCCACTTCCCACATCGGCGAGACGGCGAACCGCACCAGGGCCAGGTCGGCGGCCGAGAACGCCAGTTCCGCGTGCACGCGGCCTCCTCAGGATTCGGACATCCCTTAATCGTTGGCGGCCCAGTGTACGGCCCGGAGATCATCCGGGCATGACCTCAGAGACGACCGCCCCGGCCGCGGCGGGCAGTTGGAAGATCGGTGGGCTGGCCCTCACCCGGCTCGGCTACGGCGCGATGCAGCTGGCGGGCCCGAAGGTGTGGGGGCCGCCCCGGGACCGGGACGCCGCCCTCGCCGTCCTGCGCGCCGCCGTCGAGGCCGGGATCACCCACCTCGACACCAGCGACTACTACGGCCCGCACGTGGTCAACGACCTGATCCGGGAGGCCCTCCACCCGTACCCGGAGCACCTGTGCGTCGCCACCAAGGTCGGCGCCCGCCGCACCCCGGACCGGGCCTGGCCCGCCGCCCTGTCCCGCGACGAGCTGGTCCGGGCCGTCCACGACAACCTCCGGCGGCTGGACGTACCGGCGCTGCACCTGGTCAATCTGCGGATGACCGACACCCGGGCCGCCGCCGACGTCACCGGGCCGTTCGCCGTCCTCGCCGAACTGCGCGAGCAGGGCCTGATCCGCCACCTCGGGGTCAGCAACGTCAGCGCCGAGCAGGTCCGGGCGGCTCGCGACGTCGCCCCGGTGGCCTGTGTGCAGAACCACTACAACGTCGCCCTGCGCGGGGACGACGACCTGGTCGACCGGTGCGCCGAGCAGGGCATCGCCTACGTGCCCTACTACCCGCTGGGCGGCTTCCGCCCGCTCCAGGTCGACGCCCTGGAGGACGTCGCCCGTGACCTGGGCGTCACGGCCCGGCAGGTGGCGCTGGCCTGGTTGCTGCGGCGCTCCCCGAACATCCTGCTCATCCCCGGGACCTCCTCGGTGGCGCACCTGCGCGAGAACATCGCGGCGGCCTCGGTCGAGCTGCCCGACCGGGCGCTGCGCGTCCTGGACGCCGTCGGCACCCGCTGAGCGGCCCCCGGTCGCCGGGCGGGCTCACCGGCCGGGCGCGATGTCCGCCAGGGCGGCGAGCAGGCGGCTGTGGACGGCGGCGGCGACCTCGCGGGTGACCGGATCCGGGTCGTCCAGGCGGTCGGCGATCAGTTCGGCGGCGGCCGCGACCACCGGCACCGGCAGCGAGGTCTCGCGCAGGTGCAGGAGCTGGGCGGCGGCCCGTTCACTGGCCGTGGTGGCCCGTGACTGCGGGATCAGTGAGGTGAGGCCACGGGGTTGCTGGTGTGCGCTGCTCATCCCGTCATTGTCCGGGTTCCGGCGCGCTCCCGGTGCCACCCCCGCGCGGGCCGAGCGCGCGGCCGGTTCCACCATCTGGCCCCGCGTACCCCGTACGGCTGTCCGTTTTCGCCCTCCAGGCGCCAGGATGGAGGCAGTGAACGAACTAGGAGGCGGTATGAACGACCGACCCGATTCGATTCAGTGGCCCGGCGAGGTCACGCCGGACGCCCTGCTGCACACCGGCGCCGGCGGTGAGGTCACCCCCGAGGACCTGGTGCTGGCCTCCGGGCGCGACATCACCCCGGAGACCCTCGCGTGGGCGGAGCGGAAGCTGGCGGCGGAGGGCCCCGCCGCCCTGGACAAGCTGCTTCCCTGAGCGCCTCCGCTCCGCGGACCCGCTGCCGGGGCCGTTCGGACCGGTGCCATCGCGGCGCCGGTCCGAACGGCGGCTTCGGTGCGACCGGGGGTGTGCGGAGCGCCGTCAGAGGCGGTGGACGGCGCACGGAGAGTACGCGAACGGCGTGCTGAAGCCCGGCACCTGCCGGAGCTCCGCCGTCCACCGGTTGTCGAGCACGCCGCGCCGCAGCAGGAAGAGCCGGTTGGCGCGGCGCTTCAGCAGGCCGCGGTAGCGGTCCACCGCGTCCGTGCCGTTGACGGCGAGCTCGCGGACGAACTCCTCCAGGTAGCAGGTGGCGCAGCCGGGGCCCGGCCGGTGCCGGTGGCGCGGCACTCCGGCCGCCTCCAGGCCCCGGACCACGACCGTGCCGTCCGGGCCCACGCCGACCAGGAACGCCTCCGGTCCGGTCTCCGTCCCGCAGATCTCCAGCAGCCTCTCCCGGAAGCGTGCCGGGTCGACCCGGACCAGCGGTTGCTCGAACAGCAGCCTCAGCAGCGAGATCACGTGCGACAGCAGGGTGGCGCCCGCGGTGGTCCAGCAGACGGCCGGCAGCCACCACGGACCGGCCGTCCGGCCGAGCGCGATGCCGACGGCCGACCAGCAGTACGCGGCGAGCGAGTCCGCGACCACGGCGTCGCCGCGGAACCACACGCGCAGGACGGACCACATCGCGAGGAGCGGAACGGCCACCGTGCAGGCGGTGTGCAAGAGGCCCATGGCGCTGTTCCCTCCGCCGGAAGTCCCTTGGGGGGTGTTCCACCCGCGGCGGCGGCCGAACCCGCGCGCACGAGCCGGGATCGCCGGGCACCAAGCTCCGCCCACGGACGAGTTGACGCCGCGTCAGCCCGGTCGGCTCACGCCACGAGCCGGGCGAGCAGGGCGGCTCCGGTGGCGTCGGCCGGGTGCTGGGTGAGCAGCAGCACCCCGGTGTCGGCCGCCGGCCGCAGCAGCGAGAAGGTCAGCCGCAGCACCCGGTCCGGGCGCCCGGTGTCCACCACCTCGACCGTGCTCGGCCGGAAGTCCGCGACGGCGCGGCACTGCCACCAGTGCGCGGCGTCCGGCCGCAGAGCGTGCAGCCGGCGGACGATCTCCGCGGACCGGGGGTCGTCGGGGACGTGGGCGGTGGCGGCCCGGAACTGCTCGTAGAGGCCGCGCAGCAGCGCCTGTCCGCCGGGGGCGCTCCCGTCGGCGGGGCCGGCCGTGATCCGGTGGCGTCCGGGTGGGCCCGCGGCGAGGTGCAGCAGCAGATTGCGCTCCTCGGCCGGGGCCTCCTCCAGGGCTCCCCACAGGCGCCGGTGGGCCGCGTTGGCGGCGAGGACGTCGAAGCGCTCGTCCAGTACCAGTGCCGGGGTGGCGTGCCAGCTGTCGACGAGCGCCAGCGTGTCCGGGCCGGGGACGGCCGCCGCCCACTGCCCGGCGCGCGGGGGAGGGGGGAGGAACCCGGCCAGCGCCAGGGCGTGCCGGTGGGCGACCGGATCCATCCGCAGCGCCCGGCAGACGGCGTCGACCACCTGTCGCGAGGTGGTCACCCGGCCCTGTTCCAGCCAGGTGTACCAGGCCACGCTGACCCCGGCGAGGGTGGCGACCTCCTCGCGGCGCAGCCCGGGGGAGCGGCGCCGGCCGCCGGCGCCGAGGCCGACGTCCTGCGGGGCGATCGACGCCCGGGCCGCGCGCAGATGGGCACCGAGCTCTCGGCGTAGCGACTCGTCCATGGGCTGATCCTATGAGTGCGACTCACCCCATGAACGGTGGGCTGCCACCACCGCCCGGGACGGGCGAGGCTGACGGTATGACAGCTGAGCAGCGGACGCCCCGGGTGTGGCGCCGGCAGAACGACTCCTCCCGCCTCGCCGAGCCCCGTGTCCTGATCCGGGTCTTCCTCGAACCGGACGGCCTGGACGGCGCCGTCGCCTTCTACGAGCGGCTGCAGGCGGTGACGGCCGACTCCGGCTTCGACTTCGGCGCCCTGCGGCTGGCGACCGTCGGCGCGTTCCTGCTGATCGCGGGCGAGGAGGGCGAGTTGGCGCCGTACCGGGACACCACCGGCACGCTGCTGGTGGACGACGTCCGCCCCTACTACGAGCGGCTGCTCGCCGAGGGGGCGGAGATCGTCGTCCCGCTCCGGGACGTCCCCACCGGTGCCGGGTTCAACGTCCGCCACCCCGACGGCACGGTGGTCGAGTACGTCCACCACCGCCCCACCACGGCCGGCGACTGACCGGCCCCGGGGGGTGACCGGCCGGACACGGGGCCGGTCGGTCACCCTGCCGGGAGCGCCGCCGGGGCGACCGGCCCGAACGGTCCTTGCTATGCTCGGAAATGCCCACTTCAGGGCGATTTGTTCTGTCCCGCCATACCACGGGAGCAGGAATGACCGGTGTCCCCGAGCCCATCAGCCCCGAGGCCCGTGAGGCCCTCGAACAGGAGCTCGCGCAGCTGCGGATCGAACGCGACGCCGTCGCGGCGACCCTGAAAGGCACCGGCACCGATACCGCCGGCGATCTGGCCGACCAGGCCGACGAGTTGCAGCGCGTCACCGAGACCGCCCGGCTGGACGCCCGGATCGCCGGGATCACCGCGCGACTGAGCGAGGCGGCGACGGCCCCCGCCGCCCCGCCCGGTGTCATCGGGGTGGGCAGCACCGTGACCCTCCGGTTTGCCGACGGCGGCGAGGAGACGTTCCAGATCGGCGAGCTCGCCAACGAGTTCGAGCAGACCCTGGTGACCTACGACAGCCCGCTCGGCCATGCGCTGCTCGGCCGCCGCACCGGGGAAGCCGTCTCCTACGACACGCCTGCGGGCCCGGCCACCGCCGAGGTGCTGGCGATCGACGCGCCGCCCGGCCCGGCCTGAGCCGGTCCCCCAGGGGCGCCGGGCGGCCAACTCCGGGCTCCGGAGCGCGGACCACCCGGTCCCCCAGGGGCGCCGGGCGGCCAACTCCGGGCCCCGGAGCGCGGACCGACGGCGAAAGGACACCGTGCGGTCGCGCTAGTGTGCGTGGGTGAGCCTTCATGTCGTCATGGGATTCGGGCCCGCCGGGGCGGCCACCGCCAGGCTGCTGGCCGAGCAGGGGCATACCGTACGGGTCGTCACCAGGTCGGGCCGCGGCCCGGAACCGGGGATCGAGCACGTCGCGGCGGACGCGGCCGACAGCGCCCGGCTGACCGAACTGTCGAAGGGCGCGGCCGCGATCCACAGTTGCGCCGCGCCGCCGTACCACCACTGGGTGCGGGACTGGCCGCCGCTGGCCTCCTCGGCCTGCGCGGCGGCCGAGGCGAGCGGCGCCGTGCTGGTCATGCTCGGGAACCTCTACGGCTACGGCCCGGTGGCGGGCCCGCTGACCGAGCGGCTGCCGCTCGCGGCCACCGGGCCCAAGGGCCGGGTGCGCGCCGCGCTGTGGGAGCAGGCGCGCCGACTGCACGAGCAGGGCCGGATCCGGGCGGTCGAGGTGCGGGCCTCGGACTTCTTCGGGCCCGGCGTGACCGACGGCGGGCACCTGGCCGGGCGGGTCGTGCCGCGCGTGCTGCGCGGCAAGCCGGTCTCCACGCTGGGGGATCCGGACGCCCCGCACAGCTGGAGCTACCTGCCCGACGTGGCCCGGGCGCTGGTCGAGGTCGCGGGCGAGGAACGCGCCTGGGGGCGGGCCTGGCACGTCCCGACGGCGCCCGCGCGGTCCGCCCGGGAGATGGTCGACCGCCTCGCCGCCGGGGCGGGAACGGGGCCGGTCGCGGTGCGCAGGCTGGCGCCGGCCGTGCTGGGGGTGGCGGCGCTCTTCTCCCCGCTGGTCCGGGAGCTGAAGGAGACCCGCTACCAGTTCGACCGGCCGTTCGTCGTCGACGCGAGCGCCTACGAGGCCGAGTTCGCGGTGCGGGCCACCTCCGTCGACGAGCAGGTCGCGGCGACGCTGCGGTGGTGGCGGGAGCGGGTCGCCACCTCGGGCTGAGCCACCTCGTACTGAGCCACCTCGGGCTGAGCCGCCACGGGCCGAGCCACTCGGGCTGGGCCACCTCGGCCCGGGCCGCCACGGGTCGGGTGCTGCCCGGGCGGCCCGGACCCCACCCACGGCCCAACGCCGCCGGCCGCGCGCGCGGCCCGCAGCCCCCCCGGTACCGCCCGGGGAACGGACACCCGGTCCCGGTGGGCCGGACCGCGCCGCCGGGCGTCCTCGGCGGGCGACCGGGCGCCGCCGGACGTAGGTTGCGGTCATGACCAGTGACGAGACGACGATCCCGGCCGTGGGGGTGCGGGGGCTGGACGAGGTGTTCGAGGCGATCGAGGAAGCCAACCAATCGCCGCAACCGTGGACCGGTTTCGAACACGGAGTACTCGGCGCCTACCGCTGGGCCGCCGGCGCCCAGCCCGGCGCCCCGGTGACCGCGGCGGCCCCGCTCGGCGCCGCCGGAGGGCCGTGCCGGGCACAGCTCCTGGCCGAGTGCCAGGCCGCGGCCGTCCGGGTGAGCGAGCCGCTGCGGGACGACGCCGACTACGCCCTCGGCGCCTACCAGGCGCTCGCCTGGCTCTGCGGCCACGAGGAACAGCGCCCCCGGCCGGCCTAGGCGGTCGGGGCGGCGCCGGTCAGGCCTCCTGCTTGAGCTGTCCGGCCGCGGCGCCCCGTTCGCGGTCGGTGGACGCGCGGGCCCGGTCCCGGAGCGCGGGCAGACCGATCCCGGCCTCGTCCTGGTGGGTGGCGTCGGCCCAGAGGCCCAGGAGACCGTTGGCCTGGTCGTCGAGGCGGGCGAACCGCTCCCGCGCGGTGGGCGCGGGCTCCGCGAGCCGACCCAGCCAGGTCCGGGCGAGGTACTCGGCAGGGGCGTCGCCGAACGCGGGTGGTGCCCCGGCGGGGGCCAGGCCCTGGAGCACCCCCTCCTGCCAGGCGGTCCGGGCGGCGCGGGAGCGCCCGCGCAGGACGTCGTCGGCGATCCCGTCGAAGACCCCGGCGGGTGCGGCGGCGCGGGCCAGCGGGTCCTCGATCGCGGCCGGCGACGGGTCGGCCGGGACGGCGGCCAGGCCCGCCGCGCCCTGCCGCAGGTCCGCCCCGCGCAGGCCGGCGTAGGCCGCCGGGCTCTCGGCGAGGCCGCGCAGGACCTCGATCAGCTGGTCCTCGCGGACGGCGAAGTGCACCCCCCGGTCGTCCTGCCAGGCGTCGTCGTCCGGGCCGTCGTGCGCCATCGCGGCGTTGCTGACGCCGGTGAGCACCGTGTGCGTGTCGGCGGCGTAGTCGGCGAGGGCTTCGGCGAGCGGGCCGCGCACGTCCGGGTGCACCCGGTGGCCGGCGGAGTCGGCGACCGCCAGCACGACCGTGCGCATCGCGTGGGCCTGCCCGAGGGTGTGGGCGCCGGGCCGCGTCCCGACGGTGGCGCGGCGGAGCCCGGCGGCGAGTTCGCCGCACGGCAGGTCGGACCGCCAGGTGTCACCGAGGACGGTCCGGACGCGGGCGTCCGTGCGCAGGCCCGCGCAGTCCCGGTCGGGGTCGTCGCGCCCGAGCGTCCACCAGAGCCCGGTGCCGACCGCGGCCGCCACCACCAGGGCGGTGGTGGCGGCCGCGGTGCGGCGGGCCCCGGGCGTGGCTGCCATCAGGCGTTGCCCCGGCCGAGGTAGCGGCCGGCGACGTCGTTGCTGCGGTTGCGGCTGTTGAGCATGTCGTCCTGGAGGGAGTTGACGGTCGGGCCGTCCGGGTCCATGCCGCGGTCCCTGGCCCAGATGCCGACCATGTCGGACATCTGGCGGTTGGCACCGAGGTAGGTGTCCGACACCTTCGCGTTGGCCTCGGAGTTGTTGCGGTCCTTCTCCTCCAGGCTGACCTCGTACGTCCAGGTGTCGACCAGGCGCTGGGCGGCGTCGCCGAGCGGTGCGATCGGGGTGATCGGGGCGCCGATGGTGTGGTAGAGGACCTTGGCCTTCCAGTCCGCCTGGGCGTTCTTGTCGTCGCGCATGTCCAGGTCCGCGTCGGCGCGGATCGCGTCGAAGACCCCGAGCGCCGCCGCGCCCTTGCCCATCGGGTCCTTCATCTGGGCCTCGGTGGGGTTGGGCCCGATGGCGGCGAGCTCCTGGTCGATCCGGCCCGTCTCGGCGCGGTGCAGGGTGCCGTAGGCGGCCGGATCGTCGGAGAGGCCGCGCATGAACCGGACCAGGCTGTCCTGTCCGACGGCCATCCGGGTGGTGTCGCCGTCCTTCCACACCGAGTCGTGGCCGGTGTGGCCGTTGTAGACGTCGTTGCGGCCGTTGAGCAGCTCGTGGGTGTCGCCGACGTAGTCGGCGAGGGCGTTGGCGAGCGGCCGGCGCAGGGTGTCCTTGATCTTGTCGCCGCCGTGGCCCTCGTCCATGGTGACGATGGTGTCGTGCATGACGCGGGCCTGGGCCTCGGTGTGCTTGCCGTCGTGCGCGGTACCGGCCCGCTCGCCGGTGGCGGCGGCCTCGACGGCGGCGGCCAGGCCGCTCTGGGAGAGCGGGTCGGGCATCTTCATCTCGCCGGTGTAGCCGGTGAGGTAGCCCTGCGGCCAGTCCCGGTCCTTCAGCAGGTAGTGCAGCCGCTGGTTGGAGCCGTCCGCGCCCGGGTCCAGGAAGGAGGTCGCGGCCTCGGGCTGACGGCCCATGACGCCGAGCAGCTCGTCCAGCGGGTCGGCGCCGAGCGAGGTGCCGTCGTGCGACGCCCGGTAGCTCCACAGGCCCGGCTGCTTCTTCTCGGCGGCGATGATGTCGTCGCCGAGGTCGGTGAGGAAGGGCGTGGAGTACTTCGCGTCGCCCTTGCCCATCAGGGTGCCGAGGATCTGGTACCCGTAGACCGGCTCGGTGTTGGAGCCGAAGTTCCTGGTGCCGTTCTCCCGCAGGCCGGCCCGCCACTTCCGGTAGAACTCGGTGTTCGGGTCCTGGGTGGCGGAGGCGATGGCCCGGGTGAGGTCGGTCTGCAGACCGGGGTAGCTGCCCTTCTTCCCGTCGTCCTTGCCCGGGTCGTTGAGCTTCTCCGCGAGCTTCAGGGTGCCGTCGGGGCCGAGCGTGTCCAGCAGTGTCCGGGAGAACTCGGGGCTGTCCGCGTTGGCCTTCATCAGGTTCGCCAGCTGGGCCCGCTCGTCGCCGTTCAGACTGTCGATCCGGGTGGCGAGGTCGGCGGCGCGCTGCGCGTCGGCCTGGTCGCCGCCGCCCAGCGCCGAGCCGTTGAAGGAGTTGTCGAAGCTGCCGGCCTTCGAGGCGCTGCGCAGGGCGCGGGCGGCGCGCTGGTCGGCGTCGGTGGCCCGCTGGAGGCCGGCCTCGATGGCCTGCGTCCACTTGCCCGCGGCCTCCTGGTAGGCCCGTTGGGTGTCGGCGTCGTGGTGGAGGTCGTTGAGCGTGCCCGGGTCGAGCGTGCTGGGATCGAGCACGGCGACGCCGGTGCCGGTGACCTTGAAGCCGGCCTTGACCGCGCCGTCCGCGGCGTCGCGGACCTGCTTCTGCGCGGCCTCGAAGTCCGCCCGCGCGTCGTCGAGCAGTGAGGCCATCGCCTTCGCCTCGACCTGGGCGGCCACGATCTGCCCCTTGGTCGCCATCAGTTGGAAGTCGGCCAGACCGGCCGTGCCGCCCGTCCACAGGCCGTCGCGGGTCACCGAGAGCACGTCGCGGTCGAAGCTGCCCTCCATGGTGTGGAACCGGTCGGCCATCGCCCGCCACTGCGTCGCGGCGGTGGACAGCGTGCCGGGGTTCGCGTGGAGGACGTCCTCGTATCCGAGCATGGTCACTTCACCTTGAGCAGGTCGGCGATGGACTGGTTGGTGGTGTGGTAGTTGAGGGTCGTCTGCTCCATCGCGGAGCTGTTCCGGTGCAGCCGCGCGGTCAACTGCTCGACCTGCTCGTGCCATTCGGCCAGGGCCGCGCGCAGCGCACCGGCGGTGTCCCAGCCCTGGTGCGCAGCGGCCGCCGCGTTGGTCGACTCGTCCGCCAGCGCGCCGATGGTGGGGCAGTCGAGGGCCATGCCGTTCAAGGCCGACTGCGAACCCTTCATCGCCTGACTGTTCACGCTGAACTGACCACTACCCGCCGGTGTGCTCATGCCGACCGCCCCCGTTCGACTCGTCGCCTCACGCGCCCGGTGGGGCGACGGCGAGCGGTTCCGCGGCTCCCGGCGGCCTGGCCGCCGGGTGCGCTGAGCGTCACCGGGCTTGCGGTCGACCCCACTTGGCGCTTCGTCGGCGCGATCGTACTCCCCTCGGCGAGTCCGCTCCCGGAGCGGAGGGGGCGGACCGGGGGCGCCGGGGCGGGACCGGGGCGCGGCCGGTGGCCCGCCCGGTGGGCGGACGGTCGTCGCGGCAGGTCAGGGGGGTGGTGTCCGGACCGGAGGTGCTCGCGTAAGGATTTCGTCAGGATTTCCGGCGGCGGTGTGCGGGCCGCCGGGCCGGGCCCGCCCGGTGGGGCCCGGGCTCCGGGCAGGCCCGGCCCGGCGAGCTGAGGGGACCGAGCACGGCGGTGGTCCGTACGGATGGACTCGCCGGGGGGTGGGCGTCGGGCGCGCGGGGCGGGGCCACGGGGGGTGGTGACCTTGGCCTCGCAGTGTCCGCCCACTTCCGGAGGAGACCCCCACCCATGCGCCGTGTGCCCGCACGCAGACTGGCCACCGCCCTGCTCGCCCTCTCCACCCTCGCGCCCGTCACCCTCTCGGTGTCCCCGGTCCAGGCCGCCCCGGTGGCGGCGGCCGCCACCGCCGCCGACCGGTCCGCCGACGGCCGCCCGCCGCACGGGCTGGACCCCGCGCTCGCGGCCCGCCTCGACGAGGCGATCGAGTGCACGCGCCTGGAGGCGGGCATCCCCGGGGTGATCGTCGGGCTCTGGCTGCCCGGCCGGGGCACCTACGTCCGCTCGTCCGGGGTCGCCGACACCGTGACCGGCGCGCCGATGCGGACCGACTTCAACATGCGGATCGGCAGCGAGACCAAGACCTTCACCGCCACCGCCGTCCTGGAACTGGTCGACGACGGCCTGGTCGGGCTGGACACCCCGATCGCTGCCTACCTGGACGGCGTCCCCGACGGCGAGCACATCACCGTCCGGCAGATGCTGGAGATGCGCAGCGGCCTGTTCTCCTACACGGCCGACCCGGCCTTCCAGCAGGCGCTGCTCAGCGACCCGACCCGGTCGTTCACCCCGCAGGAGGTGCTGGCCTACGCCTCCACCCACCAGAACGTCTTCGCCCCGGGCACGGCGTTCCAGTACTCCAACACCAACTACGTCCTGCTCGGCCTGCTGGTGGAGAAGCTCGCCGGGATGCCGCTCAAGGACTTCGTCCACCAGCGGGTCACCGGGCCGGCCCACCTGGACCACACCTTCCTGCCGACCGGCGCGGAGTTCCCGCAGCCGCACGCGCACGGCTACACGAACCAGACGCTGAGCGGCGACGTCGCCGACACCACGGACTGGAACCCGAGCTGGGGCTGGGCGGCCGGTGCGATGATCTCCGACCTGCACGACCTGCGCCGCTGGGCCAAGGTGGTCGCCACCGGCACCCTGCTCTCCCCGGCCACCCAGGCGCAGCGGGAGAAGTTCATCACCGTCCCCGGCTTCGACGGCGCCGGGTACGGCCTGGGGCTCTTCCGGACGCACGGCTGGGTCGGGCACAACGGCTCGCTGCCGGGCTACGAGAGCGTGACGATGTACCTGCCGGAGCAGGAGGCCACCATGGTGCTCCTGATCAACACCGACATCCTGCACGACGGCTTCGAGCCGAGCACCCTGCTGGCCAGGGCGATCACCTCGATCATCACCCCGGACCACGTCTACGAGCTGCCGGCCGAGGGCTGACGGTCCCCGCCGCGCCGCGGGCCGGCCGGGCCTCCGGGCCCGCCGGCTCAGGCCGGCCGGCCTCCAGGCCGAGGAGAAGGGCGATCGACGTGCTCAGGGCCACCTGGGTGGGCGGCGGGAGCGGATGCTCGCGCACATCCCGGCGGACTGACCGACCCCCACCCGGTCAAGGCACCTGGCGGCCGGCGTGCCGGTCGGACCGCTGCGGGGCAGGTCGGCGCCCGTCGCCGTCCTGCTCCCCGGCCCCGGGGGGGGGTTCCGCCGCCCCCTGCCCCGGGGCGCCGTCGTGGTGGGCCCGGGCCAGCAGGTCGCGGAGTTCGGCCACGCTCAGCCCGGACTCCGCCGGGTGCCGGAGCCAGGTGCCGGCGGCGATCCGGTAGAGGTTGCGGCGCCCGGTCCGGGGCCGGGTGAGATAGCCGGCCTGATCCAGGTCGGTCACGATGGCCTGGACGGCGCGTTCGGTCAGCTGGACCTCCAGCGCGATGTCGCGCAGCCGCACGCCGGGGTCGCGGGCGATCGCGGCGAGCACCCGGGCGTGGTCGGTCACGGACGTCCGGCCCGTTCGCGCTGATCCTTCCAGGGCCATACCCCCTCCTAGGAGTGCCGATTCCCTTCTTGCCCCAGGCGAATCGGCGTTCGGGCATCGGTTGACGAGCGAAGCGATGGGACCCACCCTTGAAGGGCCCACCCAAGAAGGGTCCGCCTGCGTCGCCCGGAGGAGGAGGCCATGGTCGAAGACCCGTACCGAAGGAGCACCGACGCCGAGCCGGCCTCGCCGCCGGCGGTGGTGAACGGCGGCCGCCCGGTCGGGCAGCGGCTCGCCCGCGGCCTGTGGGTGCACTGGGAGACCGCGCGGAACGGGGACCGGGTCCAGGTGCTGGTGACCGGGGAGATCGACCTCGACGCCGCCGGGCCGCTCGACGAGGCGCTCGAACGGGCCCTGGACGCCAGCCGCAGCGGCCTGGACGTCGACCTGTCCGGCGTCTCGTTCTGCAACAGCACCGGCCTCAACACCCTGCTGCGCCTGCGGGCGACCGCCCAGCACGGGGGGCGCGACGTGGTCCTCACCGCGGCCAGCGAGGTGGTGCGGCGGCTCCTCGTGCTGACCGACACCCTCGACCTCTTCGCGCCCGCACCGGCCCCCGACGGCGGAGCCGGCCGCCCGGAGGGAGACCTCGCACCGCCGTGACCACCGGCGGACCGGTGACCACCGGCGTGCCCGCCGGGGCGGTGTACGGCGAAGCGGTTGTCGAGCGGGTCGGGGGGTGTCCGGCGGGGCCCCGCGTGGAATGCGTGGGCCATGGATGCCACCGACACCCTCGCGACGAGCAGCGGGATCGCCCTGACCGTCAACGACCGGCCGCACACCCTCACGGTCGACCACCGCGCCACCCTCCTCGACGTGCTGCGCGACCGGCTCGGTTTGACCGGTGCGAAACAGGGCTGCGACCACGGCCAGTGCGGTGCCTGCACCGTGCTGCTGGACGGACGGCGGGTCAACAGCTGCCTGCTGCCGGCCGTCGCCCAGGACGGCCGCGCGGTCACCACCGTCGAGGGCCTGGCCGGCCCGGACGGCCCGCACCCGCTCCAGCGGGCGTTCCTCGAACAGGACGCCTTCCAGTGCGGCTTCTGCACGCCGGGCCAGCTCTGCTCGGCGGCCGGCGTCCTCGCGGAGACCGCCGGTGACCCCGCTCCGACCGACGAGGCGACGCTGCGCGAACTGCTGAGCGGCAACATCTGCCGCTGCGGCGCCTACCCGGCCATCGTCCGGGCCGTCCGGCAGGCCCAGGCCGAGGGCCGGGGCGGCGCGTCGGCCACCGGGGCCGGGGCGGGGAACGGGGAGGGTCCGGCATGAAGCCCCACGGCTACACCCGGCCCACCGAGGTGGCCGCCGCCGTCGCCCTGCTGGCCGGGCGTCCGGACGCGAAGGCCCTGGCCGGCGGCACCAATCTGGTCGATCTGATGAAGCTCGGCGTCGAACGGCCCGGGCTGCTCGTCGACATCGCCCGCCTGCCGCTCGACCGCGTCGAGGAGACACCGCAGGGCGGCCTGCTGATCGGCGCCAACGTGCGCAACAGCGACCTCGCCGACCACCCGCTGGTCCGCGAGCGCCACCCGGTGGTGTCCCGGGCCGTCCTGGCCGGGGCCAGCGGTCAGCTCCGCAACGCCGCCACCACCGGCGGCAACCTGCTCCAGCGCACCCGCTGCCTCTACTTCCAGGACGTCTCCAAGCCGTGCAACAAGCGGCTGCCCGGCTCCGGCTGCCCGGCCCGCACCGGCGTCCACCGCGACCTCGGCGTCCTCGGCACCTCCGACCACTGCGTGGCGACCCATCCCTCCGACCTCGCGGTGGCGCTCGTCGCCGTCGACGCCGTCCTGCACCTGACCGGCCCCGCCGGGGACCGGACCATGCCGCTGACCGCCTTCCACCGCCTGCCGGGCGCGACCCCGGACCGCGAGACCGAACTCGGGCCCGCCGAACTCATCACCGCCGTCGAGCTGCCGCCGGCCCCGGCCGGGGCGCGCTCGGTCTACCGCAAGGTCCGCGAACGGGCCTCCTTCGCCTTCGCGACGTGCTCGCTCGCCGCCCTCCTGACCCTGCGCGACGGCCGGGTCGAGACCGTACGGCTCGCCTTCGGCGCCCTCGCCCCCCGGCCGTGGCGGGCCCTCACCGCGGAGGCCGCGCTGCTCGGCGAGCCGTACACGGCGGCCGCCGTCGGAGCCGCCATGGACGCCGAACTGGCCGCCGCCCGCCCGCTGCCCGACAACGGGTTCAAGGTGGCGCTGGCCCGCCGGCTCGCCGTCCGCGAACTCGGCCTGCTCGCCACCGGTCAGGAGCAGCGATGACCAGCGACCTCGCCCGACCGGAGGGCCTGGACAAGGTCACCGGAGCCGCCCGCTACGCCGGCGACCACCACCCCGACGGGCTGCTCCACGCCTGGCCGGTCCCCACCACCGTCGCCCGCGGCGACATCACCGCCGTCGACACCGCCGCCGCCCTGGCGATCCCCGGGGTCCTCGCGGTGCTCACCCACCGCGACGCGCCCGTGCTCACCCTGCCCGCGGACGGCGACCCGACGCTGGCCGTGCTGCAGTCCCCCCGGGTCGCGCACCGCGGCGAGGTGGCCGCCCTGGTCGTCGCCGAAACCCCGCAGGACGCCCGGGCGGGGGCCGAGGCCGTCCGGATCGGCTACGCCGCCGAACCGCACGACGTCGTGCTCACCGACGACCACCCCGGCCTCTACACGCCCGAGAAGGCCAACGGCGGCCACCCCGCCGTCCGCACCCACGGCGACTTCGACCACGGCTACCAGCAGGCCGACGTCCGGATCGACCGCACCTACCGCATCGGCCCGCTGCACAACCACCCGATGGAGCCGCACACCGCCACCGCACAGTGGGCGGACGGCCGGCTCACCGTGCACGACTCCAGCCAGGGCGGCAACAACGTCCAGGAGACCCTGGCCGCACTGTTCGGGGTGGCGCCGCAGGACGTCCTGGTGATCAGCGAGCACGTCGGCGGCGGCTTCGGCAGCAAGGGCACCACCAGGCCGCACGTCGTCCTGGCGGCTATGGCCGCCCGGCACGTCGGCCGTCCCGTCCGGCTCGCCCTGCCCCGGGCCCAGCTGCCCGCCCTCACCGGCCACCGCTCGCCGACGGTGCACCGGCTGCGCCTGGGAGCCGACGACGGCGGCCGGCTCGCCGCGCTGGCGCACGAGGTTGTCACCCGTTCCTCGACGGTGCGCGAGTTCGTCGAGCAGGCCGCCGTGCCGGCCCGCGTGATGTACGCGGCGCCGCACAGCAGGACGTCGCACCGGGTGGTCCGCCAGGACGTGCCCACCCCCTCCTGGATGCGGGCCCCGGGCGAGACGCCGGGCATGTTCGCCCTGGAATGCGCGATGGACGAGCTCGCCGAGGCCTGCGGGCTGGACCCGGTCGACCTGCGCCTGCGCAATGAACCGGCCGTGGAGCCGGACTCCGGCCGCCCGTTCAGCAGCCGCCACCTGGTGGAGTGCCTGCGGGAGGGTGCGCGCCGGTTCGACTGGGCGGGCGAGCGCGCCCGGGGGCCCCGCCGCGAGGGGGCCTGGCTGCTCGGCTGCGGCGTCGCCGCCTCGACGTACCCCGTGCTGGTGTCGCCCTCCACCGCCGAGGCCGTCGCCCTCCCGGACGGCACCTTCCTGGTGCGCACCAACGCCACCGACATCGGCACCGGCGCCCGGGCGGCCCTCACCGGGATCGCGGCCGAGGCGCTCGGTGTGCCGGCGGACCGGGTGGGCGTCGCGATCGGCCGGACCGACCTGCCCCGGGCGCCGCTCGCCGGAGGGTCCTCGGGCACCGCGTCCTGGGGCTGGGCGGTCCACGAGGCGTGCACCGGGCTGCGCCGCACGCTGGCCGAACGGGGCACCGCGCCGCTGCCCGCCGAGGGGCTGCGCCACCTGGCGGACACCACGGGGGCGGTCAAGGCCGGCCGCGAGTACGCCCGGCACGCCTTCGGAGCCCAGTTCGTCCAGGTCGCGGTCGACGCCGACACCGGAGAGGTGCGGCTGCGCCGGCTGCTCGGGGTCTTCGCGGCCGGGCGGATCCTGAACGAGCGGACCGCCCGGTCGCAGCTGGTGGGCGGGATGATCATGGGTGTCTCGATGGCGCTCCTCGAACACAGCACGATGGACCGGGAGTTCGGCGACCACGCCGAACGCGACCTGGCCGCGTACCACGTGGCCGCGAACGCCGACATCCCGTCCGTGGAGGCCCACTGGATCGACGAGGAGGACGCGCACCTGAACCCCATGGGCTCCAAGGGGATCGGCGAGATCGGCATCGTCGGCACCGCCGCGGCCGTCGTCAACGCCGTCCACCACGCCACCGGGGTCCGGGTGCGGGACCTCCCGGTGGGCCCGGAGCTCCTGCTGGACGCGCTGCCGGGCTGATCGGCGCCGGCCCAGCGCCGCGCCCGCCCTCCGACGGACCGGAGGGCGGGCGCGGTGGTACCGGCGGCGGCCTCAGTGGCCGGCGAGTTCGCCGCTCAGGCTGCGGTGGATCTCGGCGCTGGGCCGGTTGCGCCTCGCAGGCCGTGGGACGGCGAACGGCCGCCCCGTGCCGGTGGCTCTACCCGAACGCGGCCGCCCGCCCGGTGGCCGGGCCGAGCCCTCGGCGGTGCTCTCGGCGGCGCCCTCGGCGGCGCCGCTCAGGCCGGTCGCCGGATCTCCTGCCGGGTGGCGCCGAAGCCGGTCTCGTGGTCCCAGACGTGGGTGCAGGTGGGGCACTGGAGGTGGAGCACGCTACCGGTGTTGGAGAGCAGGTAGCGCCAGTGCTCGCGGCAGTTGCGCCGCTCCGCGCAGCCGGCGCACCCGCGGGCGTCGTCGCAGCCCGGACAGGCCGCCCAGGCCCGCCGCCCGACATCGGCCTGCGGGTCGATCGGCAGCGGTCCCGGACGCAGGCGTCGCAGCAGGGCGGCCGGGTGGGTGGTGTCGGGGCGGTTGCGGAACATGGACGTTGAACTTAGGTAAGGCTTGCCTATCTGTCAAGCGTGGCGCTCTGCCGGGGCCGGCGTGCCGCCCGGGGCGGCCCGGGCGGAGTCGTGGACCCGACCGAGGTCGTCCAGCAGCCCGGTGAGCCAGAGCGTGACGTCCACCGTGTGCAGTGAGACCGGGTCCTCGGGCGTTCGGGTGGCCATGACGCGGTCCTCGTGCAGGGCCGCGAGGGCCTCGGCCAGCGCCCGGTCCGCCGCGGCGGACCCGGCCGGGTCGAGCAGCGCCGCGCCCTCGCGGCGGAATGCCGCGGCGACCTGCTCGGCGCGGCCGACCAGGGCCGCCCCGCCGTGCGGGCCGGAGGCCGCGGTGCCCGGCGGGATCCGGGCGAGCAGCGGCTCGGCCCCGCGCACCGTGTGCTGCCCGGTCAGCACGGCGGCCTGCCAGTTCGGGCCCTCCCCGGCCGGCTGGTGGCGCTCGCTGCGGTACTGGGCGTACAGCGCCTCGGTGAGCAGCGTGCTGTGCCTGGCCCGCTGCAGCGCGCCCCGGGCCGGGCCCGACCCGGTGACCACGGCGACGGTCTCGGAGAGCGCGGCGGCGCTGCGGTCCAGCAGCTCGGCGGTACGCCGCCGCAGGTCGTGACCGCCGCCGCGCGGCCAGGCGCAGAGCCCGGCGAGGATGCCGATCGTGGCACCGGTCGCCACGTCGACCAGCCGGGCCTCGGCCAGCCGCCACCCGGCCGGGGCGAGCTGGGTGAAGACCATGGCGACCACGACGGTGAACGTCCCCTGCGCCCAGGCCAGCCCCAGCCCCGGGCTGAAGGCGAACGCGAACAGCATCGCGGGCGGCAGCGCGGCGGCGTAGAAGACGGGGTGCTCGCCGACCGCGATCAGCAGCAGCGCCGTCACGGCGGCGCCGCCTGCGGTGCCGGCCAGGGCCGGGCGCAGCGTGATCCGGGTGTCGGCCGCGCTGGTGCGCATCAGGGTGAGGGTCGCCAGCAGGACCCAGAACCCGTGGGTGAGATCGAGGGCGCCGACCACCAGACGGGCCGCGCCGAGGGCGCCGGCGGTGCGCAGGGCGTTGCGGAAGTACACCGAGCGAGGGGTCAGGTTGCCGCGGATCCGGCGCCACCAGAGCATCGGCGTCGGCTCGTAGGCGTACCAGAACGGGCCGGGGCGCTGGTCGGGCGGGGTGCTGTCGGGCGGCGGCGGTGCCCGGCGGCTGGTGCGGGTGGCGAGGGTGAGGAAGCGGGCGCCCTCGGCGGCGCTCAGGGCGAGGGTGCCGAGCGCCAGCCGGGCGACGGTGGGGCCGGTGGGGCCGTCCGACGCGTCGGCGCCGCCGGCCGGTGAGGTGCGGTCGGCGTCGAAGGCGGCGATCCGCCTCTCGACCGGCGCGGCGGACGGGACCGGACCGTCCGGCCGAACCCCCGCCGCGGCCGCGCGCAGCGCACCGGCGGTGGTCGCCACCAGGGCGGCCGCCTCCGGGTAGGGCCCGCCGGCGGCGCCCAGCCGGCGGATCCGCAGCAGTTCGGCTCCGATGAACTGCAGCGTGGTCGCGCAGTGGGTGAGCGCGCGGTCGGCGGCGCCCGGGCCGGCGGGCCGCTCCATCAGCGGGATCCGGGAGAACCGCAGGTCGTCGAGGAGGGCCCGGGCGCGGTCCGCCGCGGTGGCGTCGTCCGGCACGGCGCCGGTGGCGGTCGGCGGCGGCCCGCCGCAGTGCGCGGCGGCACGGTCGGCCAGCCCGGCCAGCGCCAGGGCGGCGCTCCCCACGCGGTCGCGGTAGTCCCTCGGCGGCGGCTCCGGCCACAGCAGCCGCTCCGCGGCGGCGAGCAGCAGCAGGCCCGCGGTCACGCCGGCCAGCCGCTGCGGCAGGGTGTCCGGGGCGTAGGGCGGGAAGCACGGCAGGATGTAGAAGAGCTGGAGCCCGTTGGTGAGCCCGACCAGCCGCGGTCCGCCCACCGAGGCGAAGGACACCGCGAAGCCCACGCCCACCATGCCCAGCGCCGCCGTCCAGGCGTGCACGGCCAGCGCGGTGCCCAGGCAGACCAGCGCCCAGGCGAACGGCAGGGTCAGCAGCAGCGTCCGACCCCGGGCGCGCGCGCCGCCCTCCACCCGGGCCAGCACGCCGACCGCGACCGCCCCGAACAGGGCGTAGGTGGCCGTCACCGGCTGGTCGAAGCCGTAGCGGAAGACGTAGAAGCCCGTGCACGCGGCGGCGGTGACCCGGACCGCGCGGTGCGCCACCGGGGGATCGGGGCGGGGCAGGAGCGGGGACGCCGGCCGGTGGGGCAACCGCATCGCACCTCGCTCCGCCGGTGGGTCGGGACCGGGCCGCCCTCCCCCGGGGCACCTCCTGCGGGAGCGGGCCCGACGGCAGGTCCACCGGCCGCCCGGCGGCGCCGTTACCCCTCCACCCTAGGGCGACCGGCCCGGGCACGCAGGGCCGGGAACGCAGGGGCGCCGCGCCGCCTCGCGGAGCCCTCGTCGCGGGCCGCGCCCCGGATCGTGCCGGGCGTGGCGTGATCGACGGCTTGGCGGGAGGCATGGCAGCGCGCCGTGGTGCTCACGTCCACCGGGAGGCGCCCGTGCGGTCCGGTTAACCTCGCGAAACAGGCGCTGTGACGAGGCGGTAATGCGCTCTTCCTAGGGTCACGATCGTGGGACCTTCCCACCGCGTGATCCCTGGGGAGGGAGTCTCGGTGACGATGCCGGCTTCGAAGGCGGACAGCGTACGGACGGTCTGCTCGTACTGCGGCGTCGGCTGCGGCGTCGTGCTCGACATCGGCCGGGACGCCGCCACCGGCAGGCGCACCGTCGCCAAGGTGTCGGGGGACAAGAGCCACCCGACGAACGCCGGGCGGCTCTGCACCAAGGGCGCGACCAGTGCCGAGATGATGGCCGCCTCCGGGCGGGCCGCCACCGCGCTGATCCGCGCCGGGCGCGGCGCCGAACCCGTCCCGGTGGACGTCGACGAGGCGATCACGGCGGTGGCCGGGCGGCTGCGGGCGATCCTGGACGAGCACGGCCCCGACGCGCTCGCCCTCTACGTCTCCGGGCAGATGTCCCTGGAGGCGCAGTACCTGGCGAACAAGCTCGCCAAGGGGTTCGTGCGGACCAGCCGGATCGAGTCCAACTCCCGCCTGTGCATGGCCTCCGCGGGCTCCGGCTACAAGCTCTCGCTGGGCGCGGACGGGCCGCCCGGCTCCTACCGGGACTTCGACCACGCGGACGCGTTCCTCGTCATCGGCGCCAACATGGCCGACTGCCACCCGATCCTGTTCCTGCGGATGATGGACCGGGTCAAGGCGGCCGGGGCGAAGCTGATCGTCGTCGACCCGCGGCGCACCGCCACCGCCGCGAAGGCCGACCTCTTCCTGCAGATCAGGCCGGGCACCGACCTCGCCCTGCTGAACGGACTGCTGCGTCTGCTGGTCGAGAACGGGCACACCGACGAGGCGTTCGTCGCGGAGTTCACCGAGGGCTGGGAGGAGATGCCCGCCTTCCTGGCGGACTACCCGCCCGCGAAGGTCGCCGAGGTCACCGGGATACCCGAGGCGGACATCCGGCAGGCCGCGCGGTGGATCGGCGAGGCGGGGGAGTGGATGAGCTGCTGGACGATGGGCCTCAACCAGTCCACCCACGGCACCTGGAACACCAACGCCCTGATCAACCTGCACCTGGCCACCGGCGCGATCTGCCGCCCGGGCTCCGGTCCGTTCTCGCTCACCGGCCAGCCCAACGCGATGGGCGGCCGCGAGATGGGGTACCTGGGCCCCGGCCTGCCCGGCCAGCGCTCCGTCCTGGTGGCGCAGGAGCGGGCCTTCGTCGAGGAGCTCTGGGGCGTCGAGGCCGGCACGCTGCGGACCGAGGCCGGGCGCGGCACGGTGGAGATGTTCGAGCGGATGGCCGCCGGCGAGATCAAGGCCTGCTGGATCATCTGCACCAACCCGGTCGCCTCGGTCGCCAACCGCAAGACCGTCATCGCCGCCCTGGAGGCCGCCGAACTGGTCATCACCCAGGACGTGTTCACGGAGACCGAGACCAACGCCTACGCCGACGTGCTGCTGCCCGCCACGCTCTGGGCCGAGTCCGACGGCGTCATGATCAACTCGGAGCGGAACCTCACCCTGGTCGAGGGCGTGGTCGACCCGCCCGGGCAGGCCCTGCCCGACTGGCAGCTGATCGCCCGGGTCGCCTGCGAGCTGGGCTACGCCGACGCCTTCGGCTACACGAGCGCCGAGGAGGTCTTCGAGGAGCTCAAGCGCGCCTGGAACCCGGCGACCGGCTGGGACCTGCGCGGCGTCAGCTACCCGCGGCTGCGCGAGACGCCCGTCCAGTGGCCGGCGCCCGCCGCGGACGGCCCCGACCGCAACCCGATCCGGTACCTCAACGACGGCGTCAGCCAGACCCTGCTGGAGCGCGCCGACGGGAGCAGACCCCGACTCGCGTTCCCCACCCCCACCGGCCGCGCCCGGTTCTTCGGCCGCCCGCACCTGCCCGCCGCCGAACTCCCGGACGACGACTACCCGTTCGTCCTCAGCACCGGCCGCCTCCAGCACCAGTGGCACACCCTCACCAAGACCGGCAAGGTGGCCAAGCTCAACAAGCTCGACCCCGGCCCGTTCGTCGAGCTCCACCCCGACGACGCCGCCGCGATGGGCGCCGGGCAGGGCGACCGCATCGAGGTCGCCTCCCGCCGCGGCCGCGCCGTGCTGCCCGCCGTCGTCACCGACCGGGTCCGCCCCGGGAACTGCTTCGCGCCGTTCCACTGGAACGACCTCTTCGGCGAGTACCTCGGCATCAACGCCGTCACCAACGACGCCGTCGACCCGGTCTCCTTCCAGCCCGAGTTCAAGGCCTGCGCCGTGGCGCTGCGCGTGGTGCCCGCCCCGACCTCCGAGGAGACCGCGCCCGTGCCGGTGACCGCAGACCCGAGTGCGGGGACGGGGCGGCCGCCCCTCGCCGTGCTGCCCGTGCCGGCCGCGCCCGGGGGCGCGTCCGACGCCGTCTCCGCCCTGACCGCGCTCTTCGGCCTCGCCGACCTCGCCCCGCCGGTGCTCGCCGAACCGGAGCGCCGCTACCTGTCCGGATACCTCTCCGGGTACGTCGCGGCCACCGCCACGGCGCCGTCCGGCGCCGTTCCGGTGCTCCCGGCGGGAGCGCCGTTCGCCCCGGCGACGGCGCTCTGGGTGGACGGGGTGCTGGCGGGCATGTTCTCCCGGGGCGCCCCCGGCGCGCCCGGGCCGGCTGTCCCGGCCGCGCCGGGGGCGGCCGGCGCCGAGCCCGCCGCGCCGACCCGGGAACTGCTCGTCCTGTGGGCCTCGCAGACCGGCAACGCCGAGGAGTTCGCCGCCGCCGCCGCGGCCCGCCTGGCCGGGGCGGGCCGCGCCCCGACCCTGCTCGCGATGGCCGACACCACCCCCCGGCGGCTCACCGCCGGTACCGACGTGCTCGTCGTCACCAGCACCTTCGGCGACGGGGAGGCGCCCGACAACGGCGCCGACTTCTGGCAGGGCCTCACCGCCCCGGACGCCCCGCGCCTGGAGGGCGTGCGCTACGCCGTCCTGGCGTTCGGCGACTCCAGCTACGACGACTTCTGCGGTCACGGCCGCCGGCTGGACGAGCGCTTCGCCGAGCTGGGCGCGACCCGCCTGCACGCGCGGACCGACTGCGAGGCCGACGACGACGGGCCCGCCGGGCAGTGGCTCGACCAGGTCACCGGCACGCTCGTGGCGCCGGTGGAGCGGGCGTCGGCGCCCGCTGTTCCCGCCGTGCCCGTGCCCGTGCCCGCCACCCCGGCCGCCACACCGGGCGCCACACCGGGCGGTTTCACCAGAGCGGCCCCCTTCCCGACCCTGCTGGTCGGCAACCGTCTGCTCAGCCTTCCCGGATCGCAGAAGGAGGTGCGGCAGTTCGCCTTCGACACCCGCGGCGGCGAACTCGCCTACGAGGCCGGCGACGCCCTCGGCGTGTGGCCGGCCAACGGCGCCGGACTGGTCGCCGAATGGCTCGCCCTGACGGGCCTGGACCCCGAGGAGCACGTCCGGCTGGCCGACGGCGACGACCTCCCGCTGGGGGAGGCGCTGCGGACCCGCCTCGACATCGCCCGCCTCACCCCGGACCTGCTCGGGTTCGTCGCCGACCGCACCGGCGACCGCGTCCTGAAGCGGCTGCTGCGCCCCGACAACAAGGGCGAGCTGGCCAAGTGGAGCTGGGGCCGGCAGGCCGCCGACGTGGTCGGCGCCTTCCCCCTGCGCGCCACCGCCGCCGAGTGGGTCGGAGTGCTCAAGCGGCTCCAGCCCCGCCTGTACTCGATCTCCTCCAGCCCCCTGGCCCACCCCGGTGAGGTCCGGCTCACGGTGTCCGTCGTCCGCTACACCAACGACCTCGGCCGCGACCGCGGCGGCGTCTGCTCCACCTACCTCGCCGACTGCGCCGACGACGGCCCGGTGCCGGTGTTCGTGCAGCGCTCCCCGCACTTTCGCCCGCCCGCCGGCCCGGCAACGCCGATGATCATGGTGGGCCCCGGGACCGGGGTCGCGCCGTTCATCGGATTCCTGGAGGACCGGCAGGCCCGCGGCCACACCGGCCCCAACTGGCTCTTCTTCGGCGAGCAGCGCGAAGCCACCGACTTCTACTACCGGGAGGACCTGGCGGCCTTCCGCGCCGCCGGCCACCTGGACCGCCTGGACGTGGCCTTCTCGCGCGACCAGCGCAACAAGGTCTACGTCCAGGACCGGATGCGCGAGCACGGCCCGCGCCTGTGGCGCTGGCTCCAGGACGGCGCGCACTTCTACGTCTGCGGCGACGCGGGCCGGATGGCCAAGGACGTCGACCTGGCCCTGCGCGAGATCGTCGCCGCCCACGGCGGCCTGGACGAGGAGGCCGCCGCCGCGTACGTCCGGCAGCTGGCGAGCGACAAGCGCTACGTCCGGGACGTCTACTGAGCCGGCGGCCGAGGCCGCCCGGGGCGGGGACGGTATGCCCGGGGCAGCGACGGCCCGGTCGGGCCGCATGGCTTGCTCTTGCGACGCCACGATGAGTTGAGCGGACGCCCGCCGTCGCGGGGTGTGGCAGCCGGGGGATGCCTTCCTCGGCGGCGGCACCCAGCATCCAACCCCGTGCCGCCGGCCTTCCCCCAACGCGCTACGCGACACCACCGGCATCCGCTTCACCGAGGCACCGTTCCTGCGGGGCAAGGTGTGGCAGGCCCTCGCGGAGCACCGGGCCGGGAGCCGCCGTCCGCCGCACGGGTGAGCGGTAGGGGTGGGCCGTCGCCCGCCGTCGGGGCCCCCGCCGCCCGGGCCGTCCCCCACGCGGCGCCGTCCGGCGTGCGGGGCGGCCGCCGACCCCCGAGAGTCGGCAGGAAGGCGACCCGACCGGCGGACCGGCCCGGGGCGCGGCGGCGCGACGGGAGGAGCGGGATGGGCGCGAGCAGGCCGGCGCCCGGAGCGCCCACCCGGCACCCCCCGGCCGCCCTCCTCACCACCACCTGCCTGGTGCTCGCCCTCGCCGCGGCCGCGGTCGTCACCTGGACGTCCCTCGGCGACGAGGCCGTCGACCGGCCCCTCCTCCCGCTGCTGCTCGGCAGCTGGCCCGCCACCGCGACCCGGGTCGGCCTGGTGCTCACCGCCGTCGCCGCGGTGGCCGTGACCGGCACCCTGGTCGCCCGCCACCCGCCCCCGGACCTGCCCGCCCCGGCCGCCGTCGCCCCGGTCGCGGCCGCCACCCTGCTGATCAGCGCCGAACAGCGGGGCCACCCCGTGGACGCCGTGGTCGGCCTCGCCGGCACCGCCCTGGTGCTGCTCGACGTGCTGCCGCGCGGCCCGAACCGCCGGGCCGGGTTCGCGCTCGGCCTGGCGATCGCGTTCCACCCCGTCCTGGCCCTCTTCGCCGTCGCCCTCCCGCGCCGGCGCGCCGTCCCCGCGTCCGCCGCCCTGACCGCCCTCGCGGTGGCCGCCCTGGTGCAGGGCACCGTCCTGATCGCCGACCCGGACCGCGCCGCACGCTTCTGGCGCCGCTTCGACGCCCCGGCCGTCACCGGCGACCCGTCCGACCAGACCGCCCTCGGCGTGCTGCTCCGGCTCGGCCTGCACGGCCCGGCGCTGCTGGTCGGCTGGCTGGCGGTCACCGTCACCGCCGTGCTGCTCGCCGTCCGCCGCTCCGGCGGCTACGCGCGGGACGGCCAGCCGCTGCTGGCGGTCGGCGTGCTCGGCTGCGCCACCCTGGTCGCCGCACCGGTGGCCGGGCCGGGCCACCTCGGGTGGCTGCTGCTCGCCGCCACCGGCCGGCTCGGCCGCCGGCCCGAAGCCCGCGCGCTCTGGCCGGTCATCGCGGTCACCGTCGCGCTGCTGCCCAGCACGCTGCTCGACCCGGAGATCGAACCGGTCAGCGGCCTGCTGCTGCGCAAGGCCCCCACCCTGGTCGCCCTCGCCGCGGCCGCCGCCCTGCCGTTCCTGGCGCGCGACGACCCGCTCTGGCACCTGCGCCGCGCCCCCGGCCCGCCCCCGCGGCGGCGTCCCGCGCTGCCCTGGATCCCCCTGCTGACGGCTCCGCTGCGGCCGGTCTCCCGCCCGAACCCGGTGCTGGAGCTGCTCTTCGTTCAGGTCGGCTACGGCGTCTACTCCTACATCCGCAACGTCGCGCCCGAGCGCGTCGCCACCGCCACCGGCCACGCCCGCAGCGTCTTCCGGCTGGAACAGCTGCTGCACGTGGACATCGAGCCGGTCGTCAACGCCTGGGCCCTGCGGACCGGTGACTGGCTGCTTGACGCGGCCCAGGGGTACTACAAGGTGCTGCACTTCGTGGTGCCGCTCGGCGTGCTGGTCTGGCTCTACGTCTGGCACCCGGACCGCTACCGCACGGCCCGGACCGTCCTGTTCGCCGCGACCGGCCTGGCGCTGGTCGGCTTCTGGGGCTACCCGCTCGCCCCGCCCCGGCTCGTCCCGGGGCTCAACCTGCGGGAGGACCCGTCCGGCATCCCCGGCGAGGCCCCGCTCGGCGTGCTCACCTCGCTCTCCAACCAGTACGCGGCGATGCCGTCGCTGCACATCGCCTGGTCCTGCTGGTGCGCCCTGGTCGTCATCACCACCGTCGGCCACCGCCGGCTGGCACCCCTGGCGGCGGTCTACCCGCTGCTCACCTTCCTCGTGGTGGTGGCCACCGCCAACCACTGGGTGCTGGACGCCGTCGGCGGCGTCGCCGTCCTGCTCGCCGGCGCCCTCACCCAGTACGCCCTCACCGCCCGACTCCTCACCGACCCCGCCCCGGCGCCCCCGCCCGCCGTCCTGACCCGGGAGGGCGCGTAGCGGGACGGGGCCCCTGGCGGCTCCGCCGAACGTCCTGCCGACATGCGGCGAGCCGCCCAACCGGCCTCCGTCACGGCCTGGTTCGAGCACGCCCGCTCCCGTAGGATCGGCGGCCATGGTCGACCTCTACGCTCCCACCCACCCGTACAGCCACGGCTTCCTCGACACCGGGGACGGCAACCGGATCTACTACGAGGAGCTCGGCAACCCCGAAGGCAAGCCCGCCCTCTCCGTCCACGGCGGCCCGGGGGCGGGTGCCCCGCGCCGGCCGACGCGGGCCTGGGACCCGGAGCGCTACCGGCTCATCCGCTTCGACCAGCGCAACTGCGGCCGCAGCACCCCGCACGCGAGCGACCCGGCGGCGGACATGCGCCTGAACACCACCCGGCACCTCATCGACGACATCGAGCGACTGCGCGAACACCTCGGTGTCGAAAGGTGGTTGCTGAGCGGCGCGTCCTGGGGCTCCACGCTCGCGCTGGCCTACGCGCAGCGACACCCGGAGCGGGTCACCGGGATCGTCATCCAGGCGGTGACGATGACCCGCCCCGCCGAGACCGACTGGCTCTACCGGGGCGCCGGACGGTTCCAGCCCGAGGCCTGGGACCGGTTCCGCGACGGCGTCCCGGAGGGCGAGCGGGACGGCGACCTGCTCGCGGCCTACGCCCGGCTGATGGAGAACCCCGACCGGTCCGTCCGCGCGAAGGCCGCCGCCGACTGGCTCGCCTGGGAGGACGCCGTCGTCTCGAACGAGCCCAACGGCATCCCGGGGATGTACAGCGACCGCGAGGTCGACGAGCAGATCGCCTTCGTACGGATCTGCGCCCACTACTTCAGCAACGGTGCCTGGCTGGAGGAGGACCAACTGCTGCGCGACGCCCACCGGCTGGCCGGGATCCCGGGGGTGCTGGTGCACGGCCGGCACGACATGGGGAGCCCGGTGGAGACGGCGTGGGCGCTGGCGAAGGTGTGGCCGGACGCGCGGCTCCACATCTTCGAGGACTCCGGGCACGTCGGGAGCGAGGCGATGGCCGAGGCCTCCCGGGCGGCCATCGAGGAGTTCAAGGACCGGTGACCCGCGCGGGGTCCGAGCACCCGGCCACCACGTGGTCACCGAGGGCCGGCACGTCCCCCGGCGACCACGCGGCGGCCGGTCCGGCCCGCGCGCGGATCAGGAGGGCCGGCCCCCCGCGTACGCCAGCGGTGGGGCGATCGCCTGGGCGTCCGCGCCCTCGCCGACCCACAGACCGATCAGGAACGCCGCCGTCGCCTCCAGCAGGCCCGCCCGGTCGAGGCCGCCCCCGTCGACCGGTGTGCAGCCGACGTCGCGGACGAGGCCCCGTACGGTCTCCAGGGCCGACGCGTCGTCACCGCAGAGCGGCACCGCGAGCGGGCGTCCGTCGAAGACCGGCGGCGTCCTGCGCCACACGCTCTCGTGGCAGAGGTTGAACGCCTTGACCACGGAGGCGCCGGGCGCCGCGGCCGCGATGCGCTCGGCGGCCGAGGGGCCGCCCCGGGTTTCGAGGACGAAGCCCGGGGCCACCGGGTTGGTGCAGTCGATCAGTGCCCTGCCCCGCAGAGCGCCGGCCAGACCGGACACCACGCCGACCGCCGCCGCGTACGGCACGGCCAGCAGCACCGCGTCCCGGCCGTGCTCGGCCGCCTCCCGCGCGGTCCCCGCCCGTGCGCCGATCCGGTCGGCGAGGGCGCCGGCGCGGTCCGCGTCCCGCCCGCCCACCAGCACCTCGTGGCCGGCCCGCGCCCACTGCTCACCCAGCGCCCGCGCCATCGTTCCGGTGCCGACGATCCCGATCCTCATCATGCTCAACCCCTCTGTCGTGACCCGTCCTTCAGAATCGGGACGACACTACGAAACCGCTGGGGCACCATCTGGTAAGTGACCACCGACCACGGCTTCCTCGCCGACTGCCGAGCCCGGCTCGCCTTCGATCTGCTCGCCAACACCTGGAACGCCGTCGTGGTGTGGGCGCTGCGCGACGGTCCCGCACGGCCCGGCGAACTGCGCGAGCGGATCGGTGGCATCAGCCCCAAGGTCCTCACGGAGACGCTGCGCCGGCTCCAGTTCAACGGGCTGGTGGAGCGCCGCGCGTACGCCGGGTCGCCGCCGCACGTGGAGTACACCCTCACCGGGCTGGGGCGGACGCTGCTGGAGCCGGTCGAGGCGTTCGGCGCCTGGGCCTTCGAGCACGGCGAGGACGTGATGGCGGCCCGGGAGCGGGCGGAGGCGGCCGAGGACGGCCGCGGCTGAGTCGGCCGCTCCGGTGCGGGCGGTCAGCGCCCCCGGCCGGCCCCGAGGGCGAAGCGGCGCGCGGCCGGGCGGCCCTCGACCAGGTCCGCGGCGAGGGCGCCGAGCACCGACGCGAACTTGAACCCGTGCCCGGAGAAGCCGGCCAGGACCGTCACCGGGCCCCGCCGGTCGACCACGAAGTCGTGGTCCGGGGTGGTGGTGTACAGGCAGGTGGTGGCGGTCGGCGCGGTGTGGTCGACGCCCGGCAGCCAGCGCCGCGCGTACGCCCGTACCCGCTCCACCGCGCGCGGGTCGGGGCCGTCCGCGCGGTGGTCCGGGTCGATGACCGGGCCGACGCCGTGGAAGCCGACCTTGATGCCGTCGACGCTCCCGAGGCCGTACACGCCGACGTCCGAGACCAGTTGCGCCCCGCCGTGGTGGATGAAGCTCGGCCAGTCCAGCGGTGCGGCGGCCGGGAAGTGCACCGGCCGCTCCTCGGTCACCCGCATCGGCGGCAGCCCGGGCACGAGCCCCGACAGCAGGCCCGGCGCCCACCCGCCGACCGCCACCACGACCTGCTCGGCGAGGATCACCTCCTCCTCGGTGGTCACCAGCTCGACGCCTGCGCCGCCGTTGCCCCCGCCGCCGCTCCCGCCGCCGCGTACGGCGATCCGGGCGATCCGGACGCCGTGCCGGACCTCGGCCCCGTGCGCCGCGGCCGCCCGCTGGAACGCCGCCACCGCGTGGTCGGCGTGCAGCCGCCCGGCCTCGGGGTGGAACAGCGCGGAGGTGTCGGCCCGCAATCCCGGCCACCGCTCGGCCACCCGCGCCGGGTCGAGCAGCTCGGCGGGCCGCCCGGCGGCGGCCAGCGCGGCGTGCAGGGCCGAGGTCGCGGCGGCCGGGCCGTGGTCCACCGCCCCGGTGAGCTCCAGGAGGGCGGTGCCCGTCTCCTCCTCCAGCCGCCGCCACAGCGGCAGCGCCCGTACGGCGAGGGCGACGTACTCGGGCTCCGGGTAGGCCAGCCGGAAGATCCGTGAACTGCCGTGCGAGCTGCCGCGGTCGTGCCCCGGGGCGAACCGCTCCAGGAGCGTCACCCGCCGGCCCCGCGCCGCCAGGTGCCAGGCCGCCGACGACCCCATGACCCCGCCACCGACGACTACGACCTCACCGGTCATGCCCACTCCGTACGTTGTCGCCACGGTCCGCCTCCCGGCCGCGCCGCGCCCGGCCGTTGACAGCGGAGACTACCGGAGGGCCTGCGGCCCGGGTGGAGGGGGCGACGGTGCCGGTCGCCATCGACGGACAGCTGCGCGGGAGCGGTCGGCCGCCACCTGGCGGGTGCTCAGGGAGTGTCTTGCCGTCAGAAGTTCAGTCCTCGCACCCGGCCCGGTGGTGTACTGACGGAACCGGGAAGTTGTCCGAAGAACCGGTGGAGGTCCCACGGCGCGCCATGTTGGATTGTCCGGCTACGAGGAATCGGCCGAGGGCCGACCGAGCGGCGGACAGCCCGGATCGTCCGCGTACACGGGAGGGGGCAAGAGGTGGGTAGTGCTGGACGCCCGCAGGGGCGCCTGAAGGGGGAGACCGAACAGGCGGACGCCCTGGCACGGTTCGTGCGGGAGGTGACCTCGGGGGTGACCCTCCGCAGGCTCGCCCAGCGCTACCCCGCCGGTCGGACGAGCTGGAGCGCGTACCGCTCCGCGGAGAAGGACATCCCGTGGCACCTGCTCCAACGGCTGGTCCACGACCAGGTGGAGGACCCGCGGGCCCGGGCGGCGCTGCTGGCCCGGGCCGCCCAGCTGCACGAGCAGGCCACCCGGGCGGCCGAGGGGATCCAGCCGCCCGCGGCCCGGCGGTCGGCCGCGCAGCAGGCGCTGGACCGGGCCCGGGACGCGCAGCGGCAGGCCGAGGAGGGCATGGCGGAGGCGGAGGGCCTGATTCGTGTGCTGGTCGCGATCGTGGCCGAGCTGCGGAGTGAGCTGGCCGGTGGTGCCGGTGGTGCAGATGGTGTCGGCGGTACCGACGACCCGGAAGGTGCCACGACCGACCCGGTGGCAGCGCCGCTCCGGCAAGACCGGCAAGACCGGCAAGACCGGCAAGACCGGCAGGTCCGGCAGGTCCGGCAGGTCAGGCTGCGGGAGGCGACCTGGTGTCTGGCCGAGGTACGGCGCATCAGGGAGAGCGCCCGTGAGGCGCGGCACACGGCCGGCCGGGAGCAGGAGGCCGTCGGGCTCCTGGTCGACCAGGAGCGGTCAGGGGTCGGGGCGGAGCCGGCGAGCCACGGGGTGGACGCGCACCTGCCGGTGCTGCGGCGGCTGGAGGCCGACCTCGTGGGGGTGCGGGAGGCGCTGGCCGACCAGTACCGGGAGGTGCGCGGGATGGCTCTCGTCCCGGCCGGGCCCCGGATCGTCCGGGGGGAGCTGGTCCGGGTTGTGGACCACGGCCGGCGCGGCCCGACCGGCCCGACCCGCGAGGTCGCGATCGGTGCGACCGTCCTCGGCCCGCCGCGCGGCGGGCCCACGGGTGCGCGATGGCGCCGTACGGCCGGGGCGGGGGCGGTCGTCGGGGCGACGGGGGCGGTGCTGGCCGGGATCCTGGTGCTGGCCGGGGTGTTGGTGGGCGTCCGCCTGGGCGCGGCGGCGCACGGACCCTTCGACGCCGTCCCGCAGGCGGCCGGCGCCTGGGGCAGGCCGGGCTCCGGCGCCCCCTCACCGGCGGCCGGGAGCCCCTCGGCACCGGCTCCGGGTACGGGGCCGGTCTCGTCGACCCCCTCCGCTCCTGCCACCCCGAGCAGTGCGCCCGACCGGTCCGGCGGGACGCCGACCGCACCGCCGGTACCGCTGCCGTCCGCTCCGGTGGCACCCGAACCGGGCGGGACGGCCGCTCGGAGTACGGGAGCCGGCCAGCCGCCGGAGCCCGCCGTCCCCTCGGCCGAGGCCACGCCCGCCGGTACGCCCTCGGCGCCCGCCAGCTCCGCACCGACGGCGGAGGTCCCGGCACCCGGCCGGCTCGGCGGCGCCCCGGTGGTTCCGCCGACGGGATCGGTGGAGATCAGGAACGGGAACAGCCAGCAGTGCATCGCCACGCCCGGGGGCACCCGGGAGGACGGCCGGGAGGTCCAGCAGTACCCCTGCGGGGACTTCCCCGACCACTTCTGGGAGGCGCAGAAGGCCTACACGGACCCGGACGGCGACACCTACTACCGGATCGTCAGCTACAACAGCGCCCTCTGTCTGTCCGTCCGGGACTCCAGTACCCGGGCCACCGCCGAGGTGGTCCAGTCGGAGTGCCGGAGCAGCCCCGGGCAGTCCTGGAAGATCGAGAAGTGGCCGCGCGGCATGCGGTTCGTCAACGACAACAGCCACCAGTGCCTCGCCGTCACCTACCGCAGTACCGCTCCGCAGGCGCCGCTGATGCAGTACCCGTGCGGCGACTACCCCGACCACTACTGGGACTACGGCCCGCGCCGGTAGCCCCGGTCCGGGCCCCCGTCGGCGACCCGGGCCGCGTCGGTGGCCCCGGTCCGGGGCCTAGCGCGTCGGGACCAGTCCGAGGAGCTCGCCCAGCCGCTGGATCGTGGCGGGAGCCTCGCGGTGCAGACCGGCGACGTCCATGCCCTCGTCGCCCAGGATCATCAGCAGCGCCTGCTCACCGATCGCCAGCACCACGACGTAGCCGCCGTTGCAGCGGGTGACCACGTCGCGCAGGCCGCCCAGGCCGACCTCGGCGGCGGTGCGCCGGCCGAGGCCGAGCATGGCGGCGGACAGCGCGGAGGCCGACTCGGGATGGACGGCGGCCGTGTCGGCGGCCACGAGCAGGCCGTCGGCGGTCGAGATGACGCTCTCGGAGATGCCCACGACCCGGTCACGGAGGGACTTCAACTCGTCGACGAGTGCTGCGGATGACGTCTGGCTGCTCATGGTGCGCTCTTCTCGGTCTCTTCGGTCTTCTCGGTCCGCTCGGCGCGGTGAACGTTCGATGGCTGGCCGGAGACGGCAGCCGGGCCCTCGGGGCGGGTGGGCAGGCGGGTGAGCCCGCCGGCCGCGGCCGGTCCGTCCAGGACCTCCGGGCCGCGCCGCACGGGGACCCGGCGGGGCAGCGGCCCGGTCGTGGCCGGCGGCGGGCCGGTGTGCGGCGCGCGCGGCGCCACGCTCGGCACGGCGGCGGGCGGGACCACCGGCTCGCGGTGGAGCAGCTGCCGGGCGTCCATCCGGGCGAGGTCGAGCAGCACGGCGAACAGTCCGCGCCCGAGGGCGAACCCGATGTCGCGCGCGGTGCGCCGCCCGGTGGCGGCGACCAGGATCTCCCGGTAGCGGTCCGGGATCCGCGGGGCCGTCGACCCGGCCGGGGTGGCCGGGCGGATCCGGCTGCGGGCGAGCTGTCCGGGCGGCCCCCAGAGGCGGGTCAACAGGGCCACCCGCCGGCCGGTTTCCTCGAACAGCCGGTGCGGCTCGATGCCGGGGCGCAGCGCGATCCTGGCGGGGGCGGCCGCTTCGGCCACCTCCCAACTGCCGGGCGGGCTCAGGACCAGGGCGAAGGCGCCGTCGAAGGCGGCGGCCGCGCAGACCAGTTCGAGTTCGGCGGCGCCGATCGACCCCTGGGCCACCAGTGCCGCGCCGAGGTCGCCGCCCTGGAGGCCGGTGAGGCCTTGGGCGTTGGCGGCGGCGGCCGTCTCGGCGGCGGACCAGTCCGCCTCGCCGACGCGCCGCGACTTCAGCAGCAGGGTCTCGACGGTCGGGGCCCCGGGCGTCTCGATCGCGGTGACCAGCCCCCGCTCCAGGTGGATGGTGCCGCCCGGCGCGCTGGAGACGGTGACCGAGCCGGTGAACTCGCCCTGGCGCAGCGTCAGCAGGAGGGCGGGCACGTTGCGTGCGGCGGGAGACACGAGTGGGGACGCGGGTGCGGCCGGGTCGTGGAGACGGCCCGTCATGCCAGTAGACCCCTTGCCCGGTCGGTGCTCTGGCGGATCGCCAGAGCGAGGTTGGTCTGCCCGCGGTCCAGCACGGTGGCCAGCAGCAGCGGGTCGCCCTGCCGGGGGACCACCTGGACGACGTGGTGGTGGCGGGTGCTGGTGACCACCAGGCTCTCCAACTCGCCCTCCGCCCCGGCCTCGCACAGCCGTTCGCCGATCAGGTTGGCCAGCTCGGCGAGTTCGGCTCCGGTCCCGAGCAGTCGGTGCTCCCCGGCGGACCGATAGGTGAGGCCCGTGACGGCGTCGACGAGCGCGGCGCCGACCACTCCGGGGGAGTCGAGCACATCGGAGAGGGAAGCTTCGAGCGCGTGCACCGGTACCCCTTCGCTTTCTGAACCGCTGGCAGCGTACTTTATTTCACCATTTCCGTGCGGTGGCCACACCTGATGACCTTCTTGCTACTTTGTTTCCTGCACACGGGGGTTCCGCCCGGATGGCACGCAAAGGACGAACAGGCCATGAACATTGACAGCGCACTCACGGACGCGATGGGCATCGAGGGCGCCATCGGCGTGGCCCTGGTCGACTACGAGAGCGGTATGTCGCTCGGGCATCTCGGGGGGAACCAGCAGCTCGATCTGGAGGTCGCGGCCGCCAGCAACACCGAGGTCGTCCGGGCGAAGCTGAGGGCCATGGCGGCGCTGTCGATCGACGATGTCATCGAGGACATCCTGATCACCCTCGGCGGCCAGTACCACCTGATCAGGCCCCTTGCGGGCGCGCGTGGTTCGCTCTTCCTCTACCTGGCCCTGGACCGCTCGCGGGCCAACCTGGCACTCGCCCGGCACAGCCTCAAGCGCATCGAGGCCGGGCTGGACGTCTGAGCCCGCCCACCGGAACCGGCCACCCCGGCCGGGCGAAATGCGGCGGACCGCGCTCCGCCCGGCAATTGCCGGGCGGAGCGAAAGCGATGCGTGATGAACCGACTACCGCCGGCCGCCCGTAGAAGAGGGTCCGGTATCCGTTCGGGGAAATGCGTGACATTCCGATGACTGGGCGTCATATCCACTCCCGGCGGAACACACAGTAATTCGGCGGTGACGCAGTACCAGCGAAATGCCACCCACCGGAGTTCGCCCGCGCCGTCGGCACCGGCCATCCCCGGGGAGCGGAGCAGCAGTACCCAGACCGGACCGAGTCTTTCATCCGGCAGTGAAGCGCTGCCACCATGGCCGGGGCGGGCGGGGTGCTTCGGTCGTGATCGGCTCGAAGTGGGTCTCGATCGGGGCGTTCCATTCGACGAGGGCGGCCGGGAACCAGGTGACGGGTTTGGTGTCGCCGAGGCCGTTGGCCCAGGTGGCGACGCGCTCGGCCGCTTCCCGGCCGGAGAGCAGTCCGCGGTCGTCGGTGTCGACGCCGAGGGCGTGCACGGCTTCCCGGTACAGGTCGTTGCAGAGCCAGCTGTGCAGCAGGCCGTGGTCGTAGCCGAGCACCTCCCAGCCGAGTTGGTGCCCGCGCTCGGGTGTGGCCGGGTCGTCGGGGTCGTCGGCCCGGCCGTCGAGTCGTGCGAGCAGGACCGGTTCGTGGCCGTCTGCCGCGCGGATGTCGGTGGCGAGGGCGGCGGCATGGCCGGCCGGTACCAGCAGGGCGAGGAGCCGGGCCGCCGCCGGTACGTCGAGCGGTGCGCAGGCCGCCAGGGCGTCCTGCGCGGTGGGGAACCAGCAGCCGTCCTGCGGCAGCCGGTCGATCAGGCAGTCGGACGCCGTGGTCAGCAGCTTCGTCCGGGGCAGGCCCGAGCCGGTCACCGGTTCGGGGACCGCCACGAAGTAGCTGGCGAGCACCGGCTCCCCGGCCGTGGCTCCTGCCCCGGGTGCGGGTGCGGGTGTCGGTGCCGTGCCGACGGTCGGGGGCAGGGTCGCACCAGGCCGGGGCCGCTCCAGAAGGGGCAGCGACTCGCCTGGGCGGCGCGGGCGGCGCTCGGCGAGCCAGAGGAGGTAGCCGCGCAGGTACTCCTCCAGACCGTGATCGAGGTGGGCGATGTAGTCGCGCAGGCCGCCGGCGGCGTCCCGGTAGTGCTCGCGGTGCTCGCCACGAGCGCGCGACCAGCGGTCGGCCGCTTCGACGGCCCATTCGCGTACCCGCCCGCGCTCCTGCCACCACTCGCGCACGGCCGGGACGGTCCAGTGGTCGTCGCCGTCCATCGCGAAGCCGCCGTGGCCGAGGGTGCAGCCGTCCAGCAGGTCCCGCGTCTGTGCCGCGCCCACCGGTTGGCGGTAGACGAACTCCCGGCCGGAGAACGGGCCGTGGTCGTCGTCGTGGGCGAGGTGGAAGGGTGCGTCGCGGCGGCCCAGTTGCAGGCTGTCGGTGTCGGCGCCGTAGAACGGGCCCGGGACGTTGCGCCAGTTGCGCTCGTCCCAGTGGCCGCTGAACCGGTCCAGGTGCGGCTGGTCGGTGAGCAGTCGCCGGGCGGTGGGCAGCGGGTCCCAGTAGGTGCCGAGCCCGTCGTGGTTCCCGTCGTCCACCGGGTGGAGTCCTGTCCTCTGGTGCGGATCGGTGGGGCGGAGCGGTGCCGCGACCCGTGAGGGTCACCCCTGCGGGGGGATGCCCAGGGAGCGGACGAGCTGGGTCAGTTCCTCGCGGAAGAGCTTCCCGGGGCTGAGGGTCTGGGTCCGCAGGTGGCCGTAGATCTCCAGTGACACCAGGCCGTGCAGGTGGCTCCAGGTCCGCAGGGCGAGTGCCACGGCGGCGGGGGGCAGGTCGGGGAAGGCCGGGCGGACCTTGTCGAGCAGGCCGGGGTCGAAGTCGGACCACGCGAACTCGCTGTCGCAGTACCGGGGTTCGGCGTACGGCCAGGCCTCGGCCGCGAGTGCGGTGATGCCGGTGCAGACCCGGTGGGCGGCGTCCGGGGCGGCGCCGCCCTCGGGGGACCGGTAGCCGGGGACGGGGTCGCCGTAGACGAGGCGGAAGCCCTCGGGGTTGGCCAGGGCCCAGTCCCGGAAGGCGTCGGCCCAGGCCCGGATCCGGGCCGCCGGGTCCCCGGTGGGGGCGGCCGCCCAAGCGGCCTCCACGGCGTCGGCCAGTGAGCTGTAGACGTTGTCGATCAGCGTGGTGACCAGGTCGTCGCGGGTGGCGAAGTACCCGTAGATGGCGTTGGCCGTCATGCCCATCTCGCGGGCGATGGCCCGCAGCGTGATCGCGTCGGGGCCGCCCGATGCCATCAGCTCCAGCGCGACCTTCTTGATCTCGGCGGTGGTCTCGGCCCGCAGCCGCTCGCGGCGCCCCGTGGTCCGTCCCGCGCCCGCGGTCGTCGTGTCAGGGGTTCCGGTGCCGGTCTCTCCCGCGTCTGTGCTTGCCACGCCGTCACTCTACCGCGCGGCTCTACAGCGTCTCCGTGCTGGTTGCCGTATCAAAACTGCACGCCGTATAGTTTTGCTACGCCGTGAACAACCGGCGTTCGCAAGTGCGGCAGCATGAGGCAGCAGCATGAGCCGGGCCGCAGCATGAGACAGGGGAGAGCCATGCACATCGGAGTGATCGGGGCCACGGGCACCATCGGCAGCCGCGTCGTCGCCGAAGCCCTCGGCCGGGGGCACCACGTCACCGCCTTCAGCCGGGACGCCACCCGGATCGAGGAGGCCCGGGCGAACGTCACCTGGAAGAGCGTCGACGTCCTCGACGCGGCCGGCGTCGCCGGCGTCCTGCCCGGCCTGGACGTGCTGATCAGCGGGTTCCAGCCCGGGAACGGCGCCCGCGACATCGCGGACACCGTGCGCCGCTCGATCGCCGACCCGACGGTCCACGCCACCGTCGCGCGGGCCCTGGTGAAGGCCCTGGAGAGTCACCCCCGGACCAGGCTGATCGTCATCGGCGGAGCGGGCAGCCTGGAGATCGAGCCGGGGCTGGTGCTGGCCGACTCCGACGAGCGCCTGCACGGGATCCTCGCCGCACTCGGACTCCCGGAGGAGTACGCCGCCGCCGTGCGCGGAGGCCGGGACGCCCTGAACGTCCTGCGCCAGTCCAATCGGCTCTGGACGTACTTCAGCCCCGCGCAGGACATCGCCCCCGGCGAGCGCACCGGCCGGTTCCGGATCGGTGGCGACCAGCCGGTGGTCGACGCGGACGGGCGCAGCCGGATCTCGGCGGAGGACGCCGCTGTCGCCCTGGTCGACGAGGCGGAGCTGCCGCGCTTCGTGCAGCGCCGCTTCACCGTCGGCTACTGACCGGCGCCGACGACCGCGCCTCCCGGCCAGTGGCGGGAGGCGCGGT